>JALTDM010000372.1 GCA_027074135.1 Bacteroidales bacterium | reverse complement strand
TTTCATAACTATAATTTTTATGAATTTAATATCTCAAAATCTATGCTAATTTACTTTTTTATTTTTACACGACAATAAAAAGCTGTAGAATTTTTTTATTAACTGTTTTCTTAATGTTTGTGTTTCAGTTTTTTGGTGATAAATATTGATTATTTCGCAATAAAATTATGGGTTAATAAACAAAAAAGTATTTTCTTTGTAACTATAATTTCATAAAATGGGGTTTTATGTTTTTTTTAGAATTTGAAGAGCCTCTAAAAGAACTTTACGATCAATTAGAGGAATTAAAGAAAATAGAAGAAAAGGGAAAAGTTGATGTAAGTCAATCCATAAAAGATCTTGAAGCCAAGATTCAAAAAACAAGAAAAGAGATTGTAAAAAAGTTGACACCTTGGGAAAAGGTGCAGTTGTCTCGTCATCCCGAAAGACCTTACATGCTTGATTACATTAATTACATAACTAAAGGCAAGTTTATAGAATTGCACGGCGACAGGAATGTAAAAGATGACAAGGCTATTGTCGGTGGTATGGGTGATTTTGATGGCAGAACGGTTATGTTTATCGGTCATCAAAAGGGAACGAATACCAAATTGAGGCAGTACCGCAATTTTGGAATGGCAAATCCCGAAGGCTACAGAAAGGCTTTGAGACTGATGAAGTTAGCCGAAAAGTTTAACAAGCCTATTATTTTCCTGATAGACACACCGGGAGCGTATCCGGGGTTGGAAGCGGAAGAACGGGGACAAGCCGAAGCCATTGCCCGCAACTTGTATGAAATGTTCAATATAAGTGTTCCAATGATTGTAACCATTATAGGCGAAGGAGCATCCGGCGGTGCATTGGGTATCGGTATAGGCGACAGGGTACTGATGATGGAATATACTTGGTATTCGGTAATTTCGCCTGAATCGTGTTCATCTATATTGTGGCGTAGTTGGGATTACAAAAAAGAAGCTGCCGAAGCTTTGAAACTTACTGCTCCCGATTTGCTCGAATTAGGTATAATTGATGCTATAATCAAAGAACCGCTTGGAGGTGCACATACCGATAAGGAAAAAGCTATGGCAACAGTCAAGAAAGAAATCAAAAAACATTTGAACGAAGTACTTGAAATGGATAAGGAAGAGATGCTTAACAAACGTCTGGAAAAATTTGTTTCGTTCGGTGTGTATAATGAAGTTACCGACAAAGAATTGAAAGAAATTTTGGCGTAGTTAGCC
>JALTDM010000371.1 GCA_027074135.1 Bacteroidales bacterium | reverse complement strand
ACCAATCCGCCGTTCCATACCCTGAATATTTCGACAAAATTTCCCTGAAAATATTGCCAATCCTCCAGTACAAACCAGAGTCTTGCTCCGATAATCGCTCCCAAGACAATCCAAAGACTTAAATCAATGACGATATCTTTATCAAGTCCTCTTTTTTTACCGTAATATACTGCAACGTAAATACCTGCGATATAGGCTATTGCCTGCATAACACCGTACGAGTAGATTTTAAAAGTACCGATATGCCATAATATTCTGTGCATAATTAAATCCTTTCAATTAATTTTTTAATGATATTCTTTTTGCCTTTATTCTTAGTCGAATAATAATCGTAGTAGTAATACTTATAACCTCTTGAATGAACATTTCTATTTGCATTGAGTAATACGCCTATGAGTTTTGTCGAGTGTTGAGCAATAATTTTCTTTACATGCATAATGGCATCCTTATCTGTTACACCATACCTTACAACAAGAATTATACCATCCATAAGAGAGCCTAAAATCAATGGATCGGCAACAGAGAGTACCGGGGGAGAATCATATAGAATTATATCAAACTTTTCGTTCATCAATTTAATAAAATTCTTCATCTTTTCGGAATTCAAAATTTCACCGAAATTGCCCTTTATTTTTCCCGCCGGCACAATCGACAGATTTGTAATTTCCGTTTTATGAATTATGTCCGTAACTTTCTTTTTTTCTATGAGATAATTGGAAATTCCGTTAATATTATCGAGGTTAAACATCCTATGTACTTGAGGCTTTCTTAAATCCGTATCTACCACAACGGTTTTAAGCCCCATATTGGCATATGTTATTGCCAAATTACATACCGTTGTCGTTTTCCCGTCTTCGGGTTGAACACCCGTTACGAGAATTGATTTAATCGGTTTGTCTATTGAGGCAAATTGCAGATTCGTTCTTATCACCCTGTATGCCTCGGCAATGGGGGATTCGGGATCATAATGCGTTATAAGTTTATACTTAACGGATGTCTCTCTCATCCTATCGGCACTTCCGTTGAAGTAGGGAATTATACCGAGAAATGGCAATTTGAAATAATCCTCAATAAGATCAGGAGATTTAATGGTGTTATCCAAATATTCCACTAAAAAAGCACCGCCAAGTCCTATAAGTACCCCGAGAAAAAGCCCCATAATCATATTTAGTTTCTTTCTTGGTTTTATGGGCGAAACGGGAATGATGGCAGAATCCACAA
>JALTDM010000370.1:1828-14270 GCA_027074135.1 Bacteroidales bacterium | reverse complement strand
GCTTTTTCTGTTTGATCGGTCATTTGATATGCTTTCATAAGCATATTCAATAATCTTTGATTCTTAGGTTGTATTTTTCTTGCTTGTTCCAGATAATTTATAGACTTTTTAAAAGCCGTTTGAAAAGCTTCCCTGTCTTCATAATTATTTTTATACAATTTTACACCTTGATTGAAATATGTAACTCCTATATTATAAAGTATTTTATATTTATTATTGTCGGAATGTACTTTATTAAGTGCTTTTTCATAGTATTCGGCAGCTTTATCTGTATATTCATTTGCCGAATTAACATATCCGTTATCAAACATTGTACGAGCAATACCTCTATAACTTTGAGCCATAATACTAAGTAAAACCGGATCGGAAATATTATCTCCTAACTTATTCATAAATTTTATAAGTTCATCAGTTTTTTTATATTTATTCAACAAAGCAATAGTATTAATAAGAATGTCTTTATTATTTGGCCAGATTTCGTTTGCACGAATCATTATATCAACAGCTCCTTTTACATCTCCTCTTTTTCCCAATAATTCCGAATAATAATTGTAAGCTAATGGATCAGAATTTTGTTTTTCAACATCCGTTGGATTTGAAGGATTAACTATTTTTTTGAAAAATTGTTCTGCCTTATCATATTCACCTAAACGATACAAAGCATATGCATAATAATAATATGTTTTATTGGGCTTAATCTTATACTTTGATACAATAAAGTCTTTATCTGTTCCTAAACTTTCAAAAGCCTCAAAAAACAAACCAAAATAATATGAGGCATTTTCAAAATATTTTTTTACTTCTTCATCTTTTTTCGTTTGTACAGCTTGATTATACGCCACTATCGCCTTATTATACAACAAAGGAGTCAAATCAAAAAAAACATTAAGAATTTCGCTGTAAAAAACTTTGCCCTTATCCAAATCCTTAGCTTTTTCTATTGCCTTTAAAGCAGTTTTGGCAGGTTCGGAAACTTGCGAAGAAAAAACTTCAGACTTAGAAATCTCCGTATAAACATAACCTTTAAGATACCAGCTGGATGCCTTTAATGATGTAGCAGGATCGGAACACAATTTGTCAACATGTACTCTTGCTTTCATTAAATCTCCTTCAATAAGATCCAATTCTTTTTTTAACTGGTCTTTACTAATGTCTTGTGCAAACAATAATACCGGAAAAAATAGCAGCACTAATAATAATCTTTTCATATATCTTAGTTTTTTGCAAATATATAAGAAAACCTGCTATTTACCTAAAAAATGTGTGTGTACAAAAAACAACTAAAAAATTACCGTTTTAGTACCTTAAATGCAGATAAGATTTTTTTATTAGCATCAAATAATTTAAGCATATACACTCCCGGATATAAACTTCTAACACTTAAACATTTATACCCGTAGAAATTATTAACTGATTTTACTTCTTTTCCCACAGCATCATATAAAACCAAAGATTTAACAGCAGGATTCTGTGTTTTTATTATCACGAAATCTTTTGCAGGAACAGGATAAACCTTTGTATTAGATGCATCGGCAACAGAGACATCGGTAATAACAGATATGTAATCAGACTTTTGCATTGTATCACTAGGACAAGAGTTATTCCCGGCAATAAGTGTTACATCATAACTACCTACAACATTATATGTGTGAACGGGATTAATTTCATCTGAAACAGTTCCGTCACCAAACTGCCACAAATAATTATAAGAATTCAAAGATGTATTTGTAAAATAAACATTCAACGGTTGTTCACCCTCAGTAGGATTAGCCTCAAAATCAGCAACAGGTTTCCCTTCTACATTTATTAAATTCTCCACCTGTAAGGTGTCACTTCCCAGCTCATTTGTAACAATCAAAGTTACATCAAATAAACCTTGACCATTATAAACCACAGTAGGATTCTGTTCTATGGAATAATAAGGTGTGCCACCCTCAAAAAGCCATAAATAACCTGCTGCATAAGAAGATGTTGGAATAAAATGAATACTGTCTCCTACACAAATTAATGAATCTGACACATAAAAACCTGCCACTGGAGCTTGTCCGGGCATTGTGACCACTACTCCATCAGAAGTTACTGTATCACTATACAACCCTGCCATATTTTTACAATAAACGGATGTATAGTAAGTTTGCCCAAAAGTAAGAGAAACCCCGGAAGTATCAAATATTGTCTCCCCCCCGTTATTATGCCAACCTATCACATCGTCGGCTCCGGGTTGAGTACCAACAGCCACAAAATACTCGGCTATAGAATCGTTGAAATCCGAAGCCTCATCCCAATTTGCAGCAATAAAATCATTATCATAAAGCGAATCTATATCACTTGCTGTACCATCTCTCACAGGACCTGAAATAGAGGGAGTTGAGAAATCTACATTAATGTACTTGGTTGATTCTGCAAAATTGCCAAAAGCATCTTGAGATATTGCATCAATCACAAAAGCAGGAGTTGTAGAAGAGTTATTTTCAAAACTTACCATAGAAGATGTATCATCTGAAGCAGTAAAATCATAATGATCTTCATTTCTTGACACTAAAACTTTTATGTTATCGTATTCTACTACAGCATTACCCGTACGTAATGACAAATAATCCCCGACTTGAAAAGGTGAAGTATCCGTCCAGCTTGAAACCTCTACATTGTTTTGATAAACGGTAATTTTCCCTGTTGCAGGCTCAAATTTTATTTTATAATTATACCAAGTATCTGCATTTACATTGCAATCATCATTTCTCATCAAATTGTACGAATTATTCATGTACTTATAAACCTGTACCTTATTTTGATCTACACGAAAGTAAACCATATAATTATTATCTCTGTTTGATGAGTCTGGGTGATCTATGAAGAAGTGTAAGCCTGCACGACGGTTAGCACCTGTTCCTCCAATCTTCATATCCCAATCAATGATAAAAACCTTACCGTGGGTTTGAAGTAAAGGCGTGTAAATATTTGTATTGCTCAAATTTTCATCATCTTGCTTTAGTGTATGAGAAGATGTTACATACCAATTTCCTTCAACTTGATACCAACTGCTCAGCGACAAATTATCATAATCAAAACTATCCCAAAACATTCCCGAATCTGCAGGAGATTGCCAAACTTCATCAGGGTTTTTATTTGCAAAACAATAGTAATCCCCTGATAAGCTGTCATTATCGGAAGAAGATATATTTACCGAAAAATCATCCGATACCCAATTTGGTGCGTTTATGTTAACAATAGGAGGCACATTGTCGGTTAGACACTCCCAAGTAAATTGCCAACCTGCTGTAGTAGTTGCTCCATCAGAATGGAACTTAACTGTGGTACTATTAGTAGAAGTTAAAACCGGAGAAGGTATTGATGTCCCCGACAGAGCAGCCAAAACAGGATAATTACTAGAAGATCCATCATAAATCCACAACGAATCATAACCCGCCTCTAAATCCAAACTTTGGAATGTAATCCTTAATCCTTGTGCATTAGGTGACGGGTGTATTGTAAATGTATAATCTGTATTATCATAATAATCACGTGTAGGACCACCATTGTCAAAAATTGTATCCGTACAAATTGAACTGCAATTACTAAAGCGATCTGCTATGGCATTCCAATAATCCATATATCCATCATCGTATCCGAGTGCCCAAATACCCATACCACCAATATTATATTCATTTATCAAAGATAAACGTTTTCCCATAGTTGTCTGATTATCAATAAAGCATTGATGCCAACTTCCATTATTATAAACATAATAATTACTGTAGCTATTGTAATCAAAGTGATTATTTGCCGAGGAGAAATATCCGTAAACATTATCCATAACTGTTGAAAAAATTCTTGTATTGCCACTACCTGTTGTTGACGCATATAAATCCGGTGAATTTGTTGGATAATCATACCCATAATATGGTAATCCCAGTAATAACTTTTCAGGACTTATGCCTTTATTAAGATAATTATTTATTGTTTTTGACAAATTAAGGATGCTTCCACTGACAAAAGGATACAAAGGGTCTGTAGGTCCTGCTGTTGAACTGCCAGAATAATAATAATCATACCCCATTATAACAAACAAATCTAAATGATCATTTAATAAAGACTCATCAAACACATCTCCCCAGTCAACCGAATATAATGCAACACTAACTTCTGAACCCGGTAATTGAGAATGAAAATCATCTGCCAATTGCACCAGAAAATTATTAAATTGTGTCTTAAGTGAAGATGATACACCTTCAAAATCTATATTTACACCATTTGCTCCTCTTGCAGAAACTATTTGAATCAAATTATTTATAAGATTTTGTTTTGCTGTTTGACTGTTTAAGAATGTACTGTGATTGCTAAAAAGTGTAACAGTAAGTGTCACATTAACACCATGTGCCAGAGCTTCATCAACAACACCCGCAGTTTCCCAACCATGTGTATTCGTAGCATTCCCTGTAGAAGGATCTACTTCATAGGCAAAATAAGAAAGATCACTAATCAAACTCCACTCAAAATTCTGATAAACAGAACCTTCCCAATACGGATACCATCCAAAAACCCTTTTATTTAAGGAACATCCGTCATAAATATTTGATTTATATTTAGGTCTTATTTTTTGGTAAAAATCAACACCGGCATTTTCCAGTGAATCATAATATTGTAATTGTTTCTGCATTATGGATTTATACTGCTGTTGTGCTAATCCAGCCAAACTAAGCAATATAAAAATCCACCCTAAAAAATATATCCGTTTCATCGACCTTTATATTTGAAATGATACAGGAACGTAGTCAAATTTGCATTGTCAATATTCTTTTTTAACACATGTTTTAATCCAATAGATTCTATCCCTGAATCTTCTGTGGTATATATCCACACATCATAATTGACTAAATCTGACTTAATTTTGTTGCCTATTGCCTTGTAAAATAACTTCCTGTCTTCCAATTTCAAACGTTTATTGTATGGCGGGTTAAAAATGACAGTAGCTTTATCAAATTCGGGTTTCCATCCAAAAAAATCCTGTTTACGGAATTTTACCAATTTTGAAAGATTGTAAAAAGAATGTGAATTTTTCTTCGCCACCTCTACTGCATCGTCATCTATATCAAAACCATAGATAAGCTGTTCTTCCACTCTTTCGTTAAAAGTCCTGAAAACTACTTTGTCTCTTACAGAAGTCCACAAATCCAAATCAAAAGTCTTCCAATTTTTAAAAGCAAAAGCTTCTCTATAAAAATTCGGCGGGATATCATAAGCAATTAGAGCAGCCTCAATAGGTATCGTTCCCGATCCGCACATCGGATCAATTAAATATGAATTTTTATCCCAACCTGAATATTTTACTATCGCAGCAGCAAGGAGTTCATTAAGCGGAGCTTTTACTGTAGCTTTTTTGTAACCTCTTTTGAACAATGGTTCTCCGGAAGTATTTAGAAAAATCTTCATGTTTTCTTTATTGAAGTGCAAAGTAATAGGCAAGTCCGGTTCCTTACGGCTAACATTAGGACGTTTATTGTATTTTTCCATAAATTGATCTGCAATTGCATCTTTTGCACGCTGATTTATAAACATTGTATTTCGAAAAAAAGGAGTGTATCCGATAGTATCTATCGCAAAAGTTTGATGAATAGTGATATACTTACTCCAATTTATTTTTTTTACGGCATCATACAGGTGATCTTTGTTTTTTACTTTTGCCTTGCCCACCAAAACTAAAACATTTACCGCTGTACGTAAATGAAGGTTAGCTTTATAAACATCCTCCCAACTCCCTTCAAATTTTACACCTCGTTTTCTTTTTTCCGGACTTCCAAAACCTAAAGCCATAATTTCTTCATACAAAACATTTTCCAAGCCTGAAAATGTTTTTGCCACAATTTCAAATTCTTCTTGCATTTTTTATAAATATTGTGGTAAAATTAGTTATTGTTAACTTTCTTCGGAGGTGAATTTTTTTTTACTTGAATAGATTTCTTTATTATACGCATAGAATCTCGTTCCTCAAGTTTTTTCACCAACGGATCACGTTCTTCCAACCTTTTAACTTCGTGAGTAGCACACGACATAAGCATACCTAAAAAAATCAAGAGAAAAATCCTGCTACTTATTTTTGTCATCATTTGTTTCCTTAGCATCTTCTTGCTTCGTTTTTACTTTTCTAAATACTCCTTCCAAATGAAAATTAGGATTCTTGTATCCGCGTTCATTAGGGTTATTTGTAAAATAAATTCTACCTTGAATAGGATATCTGATTCCTGTTTCTTCATCAATCAAAAGAGAATCGTTTGGATCTTTGGTTATATAAACCGAGAAGTTTGAAAATCCCCATTTTTTAAACTTCCACATTAAATCCCACTGTTCCGCTTGTTTTTTATCATGGGTTTTATAAACAATAATATCGGCAGAATCGGGATTATCCACTTCTAGAAGCACTAAATTGGCATCACCGGGATACATCATTTCTATTACGGTTTGAGCCCGCGAAAAAAAAGAAATCGTTGTAAAGAAAATTATGGCAAGCGTTTTCATATATCAAATTTAACATACAAAGGTAACTAAAAATGCAGTTCAACCCAAATTTTATTAATAGCAAAAACAAAAAAATATTTTATACCGACTACAAAAATAACAAACCTGTTGTATTATACTATTTTTTAGAAAAATCCGTTATTTATTTACTATTTTTGCACCCTGTAAAAAATGAAAATGAAACTGATTAAAATATTTTTAATTACCATTATTTTAACACCGTTGCTTTCATTCGGTCAAGGTGATAAACCTTTGAATCTACCAAAATATGACAAGCAATTTATGCACTTCGGTATGTCCTTGGGACTCAACACAATGGACTTTACCATCAGACCTAGCAGTAAAATCTTTACCGAAGATTCCGTTTACGCAATAGAAAATTTCCGCCAACCCGGCTTTAACATAAACATCGTAACTAACTATAACTTGCTCGATAATCTGTCATTGCGTTTCCTACCGGGCTTATTGTTCGGCGAAAGGGATTTAAGATACACGGTAAAAAACAGTGACACTACATTTACAAGAGTGTTGATGAAAATAGAATCCACATTCCTAGATTTTCCGTTTCTTATAAAATATAAATCGGACAGGCTTAATAACTTTAGAGCTTATGTTATTGGTGGCGGCTCTTTTAAGTACGACCTTGCAGCAAAAGATCATATAAAGCCGGAAGAACGACCTATGATAAGGCTTATTAAACCTGATTTTTATTACGAAATAGGTGCAGGTTTTGACTTTTTCTTAGAATATTTTAAATTTGCAATTGAATTAAAATTGGCAGTAGGTATAAGAAATGTAGTAGTTTATGACGATTCCCAATATACTACATCCATTGAGAAAATGAATTCTAAAATGGTAATATTGTCATTCTTATTTGAAGGAAGTGACCTTAGCAACTTCAATATTTTTACCAAAAGACGATGAAACGGCTTTTTTTTATACTATTTTTAACAATCTTTCTTTCAGCACATTCACAAACACTGAAAACAAAATTCATACTGGCAAAAAAATATTTTGAAGCGGATGATTATAAAACAGCATCAGAACTTTTTCAAGAAATATATGACCGTAGTGAAAATACAGAAGCAGCATATTATTTGGCAGAATCATACCGCAAGCTGAGAAACTACAAAAAGGCAGATAAATATTACCGCAAAGTACTCAGATACGAAAAAGAAAAATACCCGTTGGCATATTATTGGGAAGGTGTCGTGAAAAAACACCGGGGAGATTACAAAAGAGCCTCAAAATACTTCAAAAGATTTTACCGTAAATTCAAACATTACCCCGATAAATTTTTTTTGACAAAAGCTAAATACGAAAAAGAAGTTTGCGAACGGCTTATGCAACCCGGCTATATTCCCATAGACTCTTCATTTTCAATAAAACGGATGAGCCCGCCTGTAAATTTAAAAGAATACAGCGATTATCTTGCACAAGAAATAAATGACAGCATTTTTTTGTTTTCATCGTACAGACCAGTAAACGATTCGCTTGTGTTTCCCGTAACACTATGGCAAATTTGCTGTGGAAAATTAAACAAACCCGACACGCTCTTTTTGGCAGACAGTACACATTTCCCAAATTTCTATTATGACAAGCAAGACTCACTGCTTTATGTAACCGTTTGTCCCTTCGGAGGAAAGTGCAAAATAGGTAAAGTAAAGTATTACGAAGGAAAAATTCTTGAAAGAAAAATCAGGTTCCTGCCCACAATAATAAATATGCCCGGTACAAACAGCACACAACCTTTTGTTTGTAATATAGACAGCAACAAATATTTGTTTTTCGCATCTGACAGGGGCGGTGGCAAAGGCAAATATGACATTTGGCAGGCCCAAATAATCAATGGCGAATATTACAATGTAACGAATGCCGGTAACAAGATAAACTCACCAGACGATGAGATATGCCCCTTTTACGACACACTTACAAACACACTTTATTTCAGCTCACGTTGGCACGAAAGCATAGGCGGATTCGATATTTTTTCTTCATACGGCAAGCCAGACAGTTGGTCTGAACCCGTAAATCCGGGCAAACCTCTAAACTCAACTTACGATGATGTTTTTTTCACAATCAGCAAAAAAGCAGCTTATTTTTCCAGCAACAGACCTGAAAATCCCAAAGAATACATGTGCTGCAACGATATTTTCTCGGTACTTCTGCAATCAAACAGAAAAAAGCTGATAGAAAAAAGCAGGAAAAACATTACCCGGCATTCGCTGTCTCAACTTATTCCCATTAAGCTTTATTTTGACAACGACAGACCTAACCCAAGGTCTTACGACACCACTACAACCCTCGATTACCTTGAAACTTACCAAAAATATATTGCCAAAAAAGAAGAATTTATCCGTGAGTATTCAAAAGGACTGACAGGGGAAGAAAAAGAAAAAGCGGTAAACGCCATTGAAGACTTTTTTGAAGACAGTGTTACAGCAAATTTGAGTAAACTTAAACACTTTATGGACCTTCTGGAAAACTTGCTCTCTGAAGGTGATACAATAGAAATTACCATAAAAGGATTTGCCAGCCCTCTAAACAAGTCTGACTACAACACAAACCTTTCGAAAAGGCGGATACAGTCAATTGTAAATTACCTATTCAAATACAAAAACGGAATGCTTGCAGGGTACATAAACAACGGACAGTTGATAATAAAACGTAAACCTTTCGGCGAAACCAAAGCAAGCAAATCGGTCAGCGATAAACTTACCGACCTTCGTCATTCGGTTTACAGCCCCGAAGCCTCAAAAGAAAGAAAAGTGGAAATAATCGCGATAAAGTTTTAGGCTAAAACTGAAAATAAATAAACGGCTGCAAATCGGTAATCCGTGTTTGGTAAATAAGAAATACGGCTACCACAACAACAAGAAGTTGTAAAACCATTGGTGAAGCGATAAACTTTTCTTGGAACGAGTCTTTCCACTTATCCGGCAACCAGTGCAAAATGTAACCGAAAAGCATAACCAAAAGTACTGTTTTGAATCCAACTAAAAAAGCCGGAAAAACATGAGGATTAAAATGATTTACTATTTGAGATATCACCTGGTTTGCCTTTTCAAAACTGTCGGCCCTAAACCAAGCCCGCGTAAAAGTGATAAAAGCAAATGTTAATGCAATACGCCAAACATTAATGAGAAAATGATTCTTGCCTTCGTAAGGACTGATTTCCTTCCACAGTTTATAAACCACCAATCCCAGACCGTTCAAGCCACCCCACATCATAAATTTGAGATGTGCTCCGTGCCACAATCCGCCAAGCAGCATTGTTAGCATAATATTGATATTGGTGTTTACCCACCTTTTGAAAGACTCACTAATCCTTGCCATCACAAAGAATAGCACCACTACTCCGGCGGTAACATATGTAACTATAGGATTTTTTGCAAGCAAAAGAATGATAATAAGAATAATGGCACCAATCATATAAGTACCCACAGTTCCTTTTCGGTTACCTCCCAATGGTATGTAAAGATAATCTTTTAGCCACGATGACAAAGAAATATGCCAGCGTTTCCAAAACTCTCCCACACTTTTTGCCTTGTACGGATAATTAAAGTTTTTAGGCAGCCTGAAACCCATAAGCAAAGCCACACCCGTAGCCATATCTGTATAGCCCGAAAAGTCGGCGTAAACCTGAAGCGAATAACCGAAAAGTGCAAAAAGATTTTCCACCCCGCTATACGAAACAGGATTGGCAAAAACACGGTCCACAAAATTCACGGCAATAAAGTCAGCCAACACCATTTTTTTGAAAAGCCCGTTCAAAATAAAAAACAATGCAAGTCCGAAATCTTTTTTTGTCAACCGGTAATCTGCTTTAATCTGCGGTATAAATTCCGATGCCCGGACAATAGGACCTGCAACAAGCTGCGGAAAAAAACTCACATAAAACCCGAAATCAAGAATGTTATCAAGCGGCTTTATCTTATTTCGGTAAATATCCACCGAATAGCTTATGGTCTGAAAAGTATAAAACGAAATTCCCACAGGCAAGAAAATGCTTGTTATATCCAAGTGCAAATGAAGCAGGTTGTTTATACTCTCGGCAAGCACATCGCGTACAACAAAATTTGTCCCCCAAATAGTATTTATCGTATCGACGAGCAGATAAGCGTATTTGAAATAAAAAAGGACAGACAAGTTTACAAAAACACTTAATGCCACCCACAGTTTACGTTTTACGGAAGATTCTTCTTTGTATATCCTATGCCCAATAAAATAATCTACAAGCGTGGAAAAAATCAGCAGGAAGAAATAAAAACCACTGGTCTTGTAGTAAAAAAACAAACTGACAAGAAAAAGATAAGTACTACGTAAAAGTTTACGCTTGTACAAGAAAGTATAAAAAGTAAGCACCACGGCAAAAAACACCCAAAAATATAGGCGGGTAAAAATCAACGGAGCATCTTGATTGTAAAAAAATATGTAATCAAAATACTTTTTTAAAGTTTCCATTCAAAGTTATTTTGTGTTGCCGTGATAGGTATTTGTCAAACCTTTTCATAAAAGCTGCAAAAAACAAATCGCCTTTCAGCCTGTAACCTTGCGGTGTAAAATGTATCCTGTCGTACTTCATAAGTCCATTACGATACCATATTTGAGACGACCCGAGTCCACCCATGAATTTAAAAACATCCCACACCATAAGGTTTCTGTCGGTAGCAAGTTTTTTTATTGTTTTTTCTTGCCTGGCCGTATTTCTATTCGGATACCTTCGCTTATAATAATCATCATTCGGCACTGTAAGAATAATTCTGCAATCGGGATTTAAATGCCTTGCAATTTGCACCAATGAATCTATATTGCGGTAATATACCGAATCACTATAACCCTTGCCGTAAGCATCATTTGTCCCAAGAGACAAAATTAACATATCAGGATTGAGCAATGCAAGTTCTTTTTCAAAATTTTCACATTTCAAAAACGAATAAGTAGCGGCACCATTGATGCCAATTGAAGAGTACATTAGACCCGGACTGTTTTTATCTAAAATAAATCCGTAAAGCGTAAACGAAGAATTGGGCAATGTATCTTTTTTAATAAAACTTGCATTCAATGTATCTTGCAAATCGCTAAAACCAAGAGTTAGGATTGAATAACCGCCATTCAAAATTGTATCTTTACCGTTTATATTTATTTCAAATTCAGCACCGTCATTCACTTTACACATCAAAGTCACCTTGTCAAAAGCAAAAAAAGAAGGATTTAAAACGGGAAAAATCTTCACTGAAGTAACGGTATCTGAAGTAGTTGCCTGAATACCACCCACACCAAGTATACAACCTTCTTTCTTTTTTACATTTTTGCAATATTTCCAATGCCCTGTATAAGTACTTTTGTAGTATACCGGATGATTGGTTTTTGCTATGCTAAAAGGAAAAACATACCCAACACTACGAATAATGCCCGGAAATTGTTCGTTGAACCGTTCCTTTAGTCTTTCTGTATAAATTGCCGCTTGCAAATGAGACCCTCCAAAATGAACAATATTGTATCTGCCAGTACCACGCAATTGAAACTTAATAAGCATATCAAAAAAACTGTCAAGATTAGAATTACCGTAAAACTCTATTTCGTTGTAAGTAGTATCTACAAAATATGGAACTTTAACAAAAAGTGGATAATCTGAAAGTTGGGCCTTTGAAGTCAAGGTCAAAACAAAAAATAAAAACGGCAAAATTGCTTTCATTATTAAGGAGTCTTACAGCATAAAATTAAAATCTTTTTACTCGTGCTTGCCCATATAAGTTGTATTTTTCATATTAGACTTAATTTTAACCAAGAAGGTTTCTATATCAAAAGGTTTAAAAATCATATCAGAGAAGTAATCTGAATACATATTATTCATGTTTTCATCAAAATCATCAAAAACGGCTACGATTTGCATTTTAAAATATTCAAATCCTATTTTTTTTTTTTT
>JALTDM010000370.1:0-1818 GCA_027074135.1 Bacteroidales bacterium | reverse complement strand
AAATGTTTTTAATGAAATTTTTATATTCATCTAAATCAAAAGAATTAATAGCAACCTTAACCAATACAAGGTCAAAAACTTCTTTTTCACTAAATTTATTTTTTATTATCTCAATAGCTTCAGTTAAACTATTTCCCCAGCTCACCACAATATCATCACGAGAAATAGATGCGAAATTTAGTATTTCTGATATTAAAAATTTTTCGTCACCTGTAAATCCTATACTAAGAATATTACCTTTTATATTTCTAGTAAAAGTTTCAAGCATATTTTTAAACTCCTCAGGCTTATAAACAGGTATCTTTATATCAAAACCCACTTCATTTTCATCATAAAACATATCCACATCAAATCCCATTCTTTTAAACAGTAACATGACAGTGGGAATATCAAATAAATTACCGGAAATTTCTACTTTTTGCACATCAAATGCAGCCTCTACAGTAGATAAGTACTTCAAATACGACGAATCAAAATTTTTACCGTTAAATAATATCTTCAGAAGATAATATTTATTTTGTTTTAACAAACTAATTTCAACTGAATCATTTTTCATTCTATTCACAAAGAAAACAAAAAGGGAATAAATAGCCCTTGCCAAAACTTTATCATTAGCAGAAACAATAATAATATCATCAACAGTAAGTAATTTATTTATTTTCACATTATTATTTCTCTCATAATATTCTAAATCTTCGATAATTATTTCTAACAACTCAGACAAATTAACTTTCCCCCTGGTTATATTATCAATACTGCTTTTTTCATATCCGTAATTAAGAATAATAAGCCACTTAACTTTACTAACAACCTCTTCAATTTTGTCTTTCAAGAAATTATCATTACCAATTCTAAGATCTCTTTCAACCCACAACTCAAAGAGATTTATTAAATTATTGATTGGTCCCTTTACTGTATATGTAAATTTTGACTTAATACTTTCTAAATCCTTGTAAGTAGACTTAAGTTCTTTTAAAATATTATTATATTTTTTAGTTAGTGTGCTGTTTTCAAAAATAGAATCTCTTAATAAATCAGCTCTTTCCATAGAAAATTCTTCTACTTCTTTTAGTGTCCTCTCAAGTCTTTTTATTCTGAAACGCAATGTCTTAATTTCCTCTGTTGACACACTGTTTTTCCTTGAATAAACCCATACTTTTATTAGTAAAAATAAAACAATAAATAAAATTAAAGTTATTGTTGATAAAATATATACTTTATATGTTTTAAACATGTAATCTCTAATATCAGATGCCGAAAAATTAGTATTGACAAATAGATTGGTGAATTTTTCTTTGCCGGTAGCTGTTTTTATTTCTGCTATAAATTTATGAATAATATTAGATTGGAAAAGTTTAGAATTATAAGTACTATCCATTATATCAAAGCTCTGACCATAAAAATAAAATCCTAATTTATCATTACCTTGATGATAGTACACATTAGCCAACATCCTGTAAATCTCATAATCCTTAAAATAATATTTATCATAAGTATCAATATATTTCTTTAAGTACAATATTGATTTTTGATATACTCCTTTTTCCAGATAATACCTGCCGAGATTTTTATAAAACCCTACCTTAAAATATGTTGGCAAAGTATCAATATCAAAAGTTAAAATCTTTTTAAGATAATCAGCCGCTTTATCATACTTACCTATATCCAAATATAATTGTGTAATAAAATTATAATTTAACACAACAGATTCGTATTTACTGCCATGTTCTTTATAACCTCTGATTGATTTTAGAAAATACTCTTCCGATTTATCGTAATCACCTGTATTAAGATAATAAATACCAAGATTTCTTAACG
>JALTDM010000369.1 GCA_027074135.1 Bacteroidales bacterium | reverse complement strand
AATTTCTCTGGGAACTGGTCCAAATATTCTTCCTCCCACTGGTTCTTTCTTGTTGTTTATTAAGACCACTGTGTTTTCGTCAAATCTAAGATAAGAACCATCAGCTCTTCGAAATGGTTGTTTTTGCCTAATTACTACCGCTCTTACTACGGCTTTCTTTTTCATTTCTCTTCGGGGTTCTGCTTTCCTAACCGAAACTACAATAACGTCTCCAATTCGAGCATATTTCTTGCGAGATCCTCCTAATACCTTAAAACAGCGAACTATTTTAGCTCCACTATTATCAGCTACTTTTAAAATTGTTTGAGGTTGAATCATACTAATGCAATTTAATTTATAAAACTAATCTACTTTTCGGTAATAACACCTTTAACTCTCCATCTTTTATCTCGAGATAAGGGCCGAGTCTCTTCAATTATAACTTTGTCTCCTACTTTATATCCTTCATGATTTTCTAGATGAGCCTTAAATTTACGAGAAGTTCGAAAACGAGTTCGATATTTAGGATATAATTTCAAACGCTTTACCTCTACGACTGCGGTTTTCTGCATCTTTAATGATGTAATTTTCCCTTTCAGAGTTCTTTTATGAGCCATAATTTTATTGATTATCACTATTTATCTTTTTACTCCGAAGAGTGGTTAACGCTCTAGCTATATCTTTTTTCAGTTGCCTAATCTCCCTAATATTCTTAACTTTACCAGCAGATAAATTAAAACGTAACTCTCTCATTCTCTTTCGAGAATCAGATAATAAACGTGCTAATTCTGATTCTGTTCTTTGTTGTAATTCCTGCATTTTCATAAATTAATCCTACTTATTTTTAATAAATATAGTACCTATAGGTAATTTGGAAGTAGCTAACCGAAATGCTTCTTTTGCTCTTGCTTCCGACACTCCATCAATTTCAAAAATAATTCTTCCTGGTTTAACAGGAGCTACATAATATTCTACTGCTCCTTTTCCTCCCCCCATTGTAACCTCCGCTGATTTTTTAGTAATAGGTTTATCCGGAAATACTCGTAACCATACTTTTCCTTCTTTTTTCAAATAAAAAGCAATTGCTCTTCGAGCAGATTCTATCTGATTAGAAGTTAACCATTTCTCCTCTTTAGATTTCAATCCAAACTTACCAAAATTTAATTCCGTCCCTCGAGTAGCTATTTGGCGAAATCTTCCTCTCCCTTTTTGAACTTTTCTATGCTTAACTTTTTTAGGTAATAACATGATAA
>JALTDM010000368.1 GCA_027074135.1 Bacteroidales bacterium | reverse complement strand
ATGCCAAATCTTCACGACTCCCTACGGAAAGATTATCTATCACCCTAATTCGATGAGCTTTACTTTCACTCAACAAGTAGGAGATAAGATTGATCCCAATAAATCCACAGCCCCCAGTAACCAAAATATTCAACATAACTCCCTCACTGTTACCCCACTTCATGCCTCATTTACCTATGCGCCGTGTGCTTTGCACTAATAACTAATGACCAGTGACTAATGACTAATGACTATTGACAAATGACCAATAACCAGTGACCAATGACTTTATCAAATAAATCCACAGCCCCCAGTAACCAAAATATTCAACATAACTCCCTCACTGTTACCCCACTTTCCGCTCTGCCCTCTGCTCTATGCGCTTTGCACCAATGGCAAATGACAAATGACCAGTGACTAATGACTAATGACCAGTGACTAATGACTAATGACCAATGACTATTGACAAATGACCAATAACCAGTGACCAATGACTTTATCAAATAAATCCACATCCGCCTGTAACTAAAATATTGGACACCTGGATACCTCTTTAGTGTTTCGCAACGGAGGATACTGAGATACTTCTTCTTCCGGAAGGCATGTTCTTTTTGCCCATCGCCGTCTCCCGATGGGCAAAAAAGCAAAGTCCTCTGTGCTCTCTGTGGCTCTGTGGTGAACAAATCGTAGACGAAATATGTCACCGTAACTATGAATAACACTACTCATGTAAGGAGCTAATGACCATTGACCAATGACTAATGACAAATGACAAATGACTAATAACCAGTGACAAATGACCAATGACTACTGACTACTGACTATTGACAAATGACATCTGCCCTCATTTTACTCTGTGTTCTGATTATCTCAATCACTCGCATCTGGTCCACTTCTGTCATGGCGGTACCGGAAGGCAGGCAGAGGCCCTTGACGAAAAGCTCCTCGGCGACGGATCCACCAACGGTTTCGCAACCATTGAAAACCGGCTGGAGGTGCATGGGCTTCCACAGCGGCCGGGATTCGATGTTCTCCGCCTCCAGGGCCAGGCGGATATCCTCTCGTGTCGCGCCGAATTCGTCCGGATCGACGGTGATCACGGTAAGCCAGCGGTTGTGGCGCCCCCATGGAGCCTCGGGCATGAAGTCGATGCCAGGTAAATCACCCAGCGCCTGGCGATAGGCTTCAAAGATCTCCCGCTTGCGTCGCACACGATCCTCCAGCACCCGCAACTGCCCCCGGCCAATCCCCGCCA
>JALTDM010000367.1 GCA_027074135.1 Bacteroidales bacterium | reverse complement strand
AGGTGTGCCTCTCTTGATGAGTTTTGTGGGAGTGAAATATTTTTTAACTCATAAATCTGATAATGAACTTAGATATGACGGTTACGACAGTATTGCCAGAGTTAGGAATATAATTATTTTAAAAAAACTTTCGGAGAAGAAGCTAATGTTTTTATTATAGGTATTCAAGATTCAAGTTTTTTTAAATTAAAGAAGTTTAATGAATACAGATATATAAATAAGAAAATAAAAAAGATTAAAGGGATTACCGCAATAATGTCTATCCCTGATTTATACTTGATTAAAAAGAATATTGCAGAAAAAAGATTTGTTATAAAGCCTTTATTTCCGGACAGCGTTACATCACAAAGCGAGTTGGATTCTTTGAAAACTTTGGTTTTTAACCTGCCATTCTACAGGTCTTTTATTTATAATGATACTGCAAATGTATATCTTACTGCTATTACTTTTCAGAAAAGATTGGTTGACAGCAAGGAAAGAATTGCTGTAATTGATGATATTGTGAAAATGTATGATGATTGGGGCAATCGTTACGGATTAACAATTCATTATTCCGGATTACCATACATACGTACAGCTATTTCCGAAAAGATTGAAAAGGAAATGAAAGTATTTGTTTTATTAGCATTTTTAGTTACTATAATTATACTATATATCTTTTTCAGATCCTTGAAAGTTATAGGCTTTGCTTCTATTGTTGTTTTTATCAGTTTGATATGGACTCTTGGATTTATGGGAATATTCGGATATAAAATAACGATGGTTACTGCAATGCTGCCGCCTCTTATTATTGTTATAGGTATTCCGAATACAATTTATTTGCTGAATCATTACTTTATGGAATTTAAGAGCCATTCTAACAAAATAAAAGCTCTTCAACGGACGATATCCAAAACAGGCAATGCAATTTTTCTCACTAATCTTACTACGGCAACCGGTTTTGGAACTTTTGTAATAACAAATAGTAGAATATTAAAAGAATTTGGTGTTATTGCTTCTTTAAGTATTTTCGGATTATTTTTACTTACCCTTATTCTTATACCTACTTTATATAGTTTTTCGCCGGCACCTTCTTCTAAACATTTCAAACATCTGGACAGTAAGTTCGCGATAGTTTTTTTGAATTTTGTTACAACTGTATTTACCAAGAAAAGAAAGTTGCTCTATTCTACAGTAATAGGATTAGCTATTATTGCTGTATTTGGGGTGGTTAAGATTAAGATATTGGGTTATATGGTTGATGACGTTCCGCACCATGATAAAGTATATGTTGATTTGAAGTTTTTTGAAAAAAACTTCAAGGGTGTTCTACCTATCGAAATTATGATAGATACTCAGAGGAAAAAGGGATTGTTGAGACCATCAGTAATGAAAAAAATTGATAAACTTCAAAAGAAATTTGAAAATTATTCGGAACTATCAAGGCCACTTTCCTATATAGAACTTGTTAAATTTACAAAACAAGCATATTATAATTTAAATCCTCATAAGTATTCTTTGCCTAAAGGTATGGAGCGCAATTTTATTATGTCTTATGTAAAAAAAGCAAAAGACAGTAAAGGTATAATGAAATCTTTTGTTGATACTTTGATGAGTAAAGCCCGTATTAGTGTAGAAGTTGCCGACATTGGCACTATAAAAATGAAAGAACTTGTAAAAAAGATGAAAGCTGATGTAGATAGTATTTTTCCCGAAAAAAAATATAAATCTATTTTGACAGGAATAAGTATAATTTATATGGAAGGTATGCGATACCTTATAAATAATTTGATTTGGAGTGTGATTTTGGCAATTGTTCTTATAGCAATATTTATGGCAATGCTTTTTGGCTCGCTTAGAATGGTGCTTATATCACTTGTGCCGAATTTGCTGCCGTTGTTGATTACCGCCGGAGTAATGGGATTTGCCGGTATTCCGCTTAAGCCTTCTACAATTTTGGTTTTCAGTATTGCTTTTGGTATTTCTGTTGATGATACCATTCATTTTTTATCTCGCTATCGCTTAGAACTTAAATATAACGAATGGGAAATTGGGAAGTCTGTTTCAGAAGCAATTAACCATGTTGGTATTAGTATGTTTCACACATCGATTGTATTATTTTTTGGGTTTTTTATCTTTGTTTTTTCAGATTTTGGAGGAACAGTTGCTCTTGGTTTATTAGTTTCGATGACTTTGATTGTAGCCATGATAACTAACTTGTTATTATTGCCGTCGCTTCTAATGTCTTTGGAGAGATCAATTACAACAAAAGCTTTTGCCGAACCTCTTTTAAGTATTTTTGATGAAGAGGAAGATATTGATTTGGATGAACTTAATTAAATAATATTATGAAAAAGTTTTATGATTTTCTTGTGGTTGGTAGTGGAATAGCAGGATTAAGTTTTGCTCTTAAAGTTGCAAATAAGGGTAAGGTTGCTATTGTTTCCAAAGAAACAATAACTGATAGTAATACAAAATATGCCCAAGGAGGTATTGCTGCTGTAGTTTCAAATAGAGATACATTTGAAGAACATGTAAAGGATACATTAACAGCAGGTGACGGCTTGTGCAATGAGGATGTGGTTAGAATGGTAATTACCGAAGCTCCGGAAAGGATTAAAGACCTTGAAAAGTGGGGTGTAGATTTTGATAAGTCAGTTAATGGAAATTATGACTTTGGGAGAGAAGGAGGACATTCAAAGAGCAGGATATTACATCATAAAGATAATACCGGATATGAAGTTGAAGAGAAATTATCAAATAAGGTTTTGCAGCATCCCAATATTGATGTTTATGAACATTTTTTTGCGATAGACATAATCACACAGCATCATCTCGGGCAACTTGTAAAAAGGTGTGTTACACCTATTGAAGCTTACGGATTATATGTGCAAAATTTAAAAACTAATGAAATTTATACTTTTCTTGCAGACAAGATTTATATAGCTACAGGTGGTATAGGTAACATTTATGAGACTACAACTAATCCTCCAATTGCCACAGGGGATGGAATTGCAATGGTATATCGTGCTAAAGGATTAATTAACAATATGGAATTTGTACAGTTCCATCCTACCGCATTGTATAATCCTAAAGAAAAACCCTCTTTTTTGATAACAGAAGCATTGCGTGGGGCAGGAGCTATTTTGAAAAATCAAAAAGGAGAAGCCTTTATGGTAAAATATGATGAGAGAAAAGATTTGGCACCACGTGATATTGTAGCAAGGGCTATTGATAATGAAATGAAGAATCTGGGTGTTGAATACGTTTATCTTGATGCAACAGGAATTGACAAAGGAGTTTTAAACAATCACTTTCCTAATATCGTTGCTAAATGCAAATTGCTTGGAATAGATGTTACAAAAGATTATATTTCCGTTACTCCTGCTGCTCATTATTTGTGTGGCGGTATAATTGTGGACAAAAATGGTAGAAGCAGCATCGCAAATTTATACGCCGGGGGTGAAGTTGCTCACACAGGATTACATGGTGCAAACAGACTTGCTTCAAATTCCCTGCTCGAAGCACTTGTTTACTCTCACAGGTCTGCTATGGATGCTATTGAAAATTTGTATGATCATGAAATTCCTGCAAATATTCCGGATTGGGATGATAAAGGAACCACATTGAACGAAGAAATGGTGCTTATTACCCAAAGTACAAAAGAATTGAAGCAAATAATGAGTTATTATGTGGGAATCGTGAGAACGGATATTCGCTTGAAGCGTGCCCTTGACCGACTGGAAATTTTGTATAAAGAGACAGAACAATTATACCGCAGGTCAAAAATACGCAGGGAAATTTGCGAGTTGCGTAACTCAATAAATGTTGCCTATTTGGTAATAAAAATGGCAATGGAGCGTAAAGAAAGCCGTGGATTGCATTATAATTTGGATTATCCGGATAAAATACAATAAATTAGAAAAAACTTTTTTATTGTTAACAAGGAAGTATTTCAATAAGAATTCCTCATTATGAAAAAAATATTATTTATACTTTTTTTGTTTGTTTATAATGTCGGTTTTTCTCAAAAGGGTTTTTATTTCGGTTATGAAAACGGTGGAGTTTTTGATAGATATTATTATGTGAATAGCAAGGGTTATACCTTATTTCAAACATCATTAGGTGGGTCTGTTGGTGGTTATGTCGGATATAAATACAATAACTTTAATATTGATGCTGGTTTTTTCGTTTATAGTCCTACTATACCGTATGTTAAATATGACTATGATACAGGTAAGCCTTACAAAACAAGTGCAGGTGGCGAAGGCGAAACAAATTTTGTTTTACCAGTAAGCATTGGAAAGGAATTTCTTTTAGCAACCGGAAAAGTTTTTTTAGAACCAAATTTGGCATTGGTTACTATTTTTCTTAGTGATTATACCAGTGAGCAGCCAAGTGAGGGCTGGGGTGAGAATGTTACTTTTGAGGGCAATGTTAATAATAGTGATTCGCCTGATTCAACTGTGGTTTATGGCTATTTCTCTGATAGAATAAACTTTGGGCTTATTACCAGTTTATCTGCCGGTTATAGAATAAAAAATAAAATAGATGTTTATGTTAGAGGGGGTTATATTACAAACTTTTCACCATTGTATTATGAAACAATAACACATTATAGCAGTAAAGAAATTGTTGAAGCTACAAGGGTGAGGAATAACTCATTTTTGTTGCAAGTCGGTATTAAATTTCATTTTCATTTACATAAAGATGAATAATTAGGTTTTCTTAACTGTAAAAGTTTTTAATTCTTTTTTCGTTTTATTTGTTTTAACATTTTTTCAATGTTTATTCAGTAACTTTTTTCCTTTTATTGTTTAAATCGTGATAATTTATTTTAGCAAATAGTATTACTTTTGTTATTTAAAAATGTTTTTAGAGTTTAAATTAAAAAATGAAAGCAATAAGTTTATTACCCCTGATACCTGTAAGGATAGAACCGGACGAGAGGACGGAAATGGTTACACAAGTGCTTTTCGGTGAGACTTTTGAGCTTGCGGAGGAAACCGAAAAGTGGTACAGGATAAAAGCAGATTTTGACGGATATGAAGGTTGGGTGGACAAAAAAATGGTAACTCCCATAACAGATGATGCTGAATATCGCAAAATTGTGCATAGCGAATCATATGTGCCGGTGCAAACAATAAATGTTATCAGAAACAACACCACAAGGCAAAATATGCTTATCCCGTCGGGAAGCACTTTGCCGAATTTTGACAAGGAGGACCGCTCATTTATCATTTTCGGAGATTATTATTACTACTATGAAAGTGTGATTGAGGTAGAATTTGTTTACGACAACAAAAAGATATTGTCAACAGTTGCAAAAAAATACTTGAATGCACCTTATTTATGGGGTGGTAGGACATACTGGGGTATTGACTGCTCCGGTTTTTCACAAATTGTTTACAAAATTATGGGAATAGCCTTGCCGCGTGATGCCAAAGACCAAGCAAATGTGGGTATTGATATAATATCGCATGTTGATATACAGTTGGGAGATTTGGCATTTTTCGGGAAAGACGAAGAACATATTACACACGTGGGAATTCTGCTGGACAGAGACAAAATTATACATGCATCAGGTAAGGTAAAAATTGACAAGTTTGATGAAAAAGGAATAATTGACAGCGATACAGGCGAATATTCTCATAATCTTGTGAAAATTAAAAGGATATTGTAGTTTATGTTTAATAATTTGAAGAATAAAATCGGTTATTGGCTCCTTGACAAAAAAGCGGCAAAAGTAGAGCGTGAAGTAAAATTCTTGAATCTAAACGATGCTCGGGAAATAGCTCTGGTTGCAAATATTGATAGCATCGAAAAGTATAAAATCATATCGGATTTTATTAAATGGTTGAGGGATAAAGGCAAAAGTGTTTTTGTAGTTGCTTTTGTAGAAAATGAGGAGTTTAAAAAATTTTTTGCCAAAGAAAAATCAATATTGTTTTTTAATAAGAAAAATATTACTTGGTACGGCAAGCCGAGGAATGTAAAATATAATGATTTTATTGAAAAGGAATTTGATATTTTGATTGATACCAGCTTGAATCAAATTATAACTTTCCACTACCTGGTAGCACTTAGCAAAGCAAAAATGAAAGTAGGCAAATATAGCGAAAAATATGATTATTACGATTTTGTAATTGATGTAGGCGACAATGGTGATTTTGCCTATTTTATAAATCAAATTAAACATTATCTTTGTGAATTGAATAAAAAATAATAAGTTATGTTAAGCCTGAAAGGTCTTGGAGTAGCACTTGTTACTCCTTTTAATAGTGATAAAAGTGTGGATTTCCATTCTTTGGAAAAATTGCTTGATCATATAAAGAATCATATAGATTACCTTATTGTATTCGGAACTACAAGTGAGATACCTACTTTGTTTGAAGATGAAAAAAAAGACATTTTAAGCCTTGTTCGTTCCAAAATGAATGTTCCCATTGTTTTGGGTATGGGAGGTTACAATACCGGAGAAATTATAAAAAAACTTCTTAAGCAGGATTTTGAAGGTGTTGAAGCTATATTATCTGTAACGCCGTATTATAACAAACCTAATCAACGCGGCTTGATAGAACATTTTACTGCTATTGCCGATGCCAGTCCTGTCCCGCTAGTTCTTTACAATGTGCCGCCGAGGACAGCTGTGAATATTGAAGCGGAAACTACACTTCAACTTGCTTCGCACAAAAACATAATTGCCATAAAAGAGGCTTCCGGAGATTTCGGACAAATAATGGAGATTGTGAAAAATAAACCTGATGGTTTTTCTGTGGTGTCTGGAGATGATGGAATTACTTTACCGTTGATAAGTATTGGAGTTACAGGATTAATTTCCGTTGTGGCAAATGTATATCCCAAACTTACTCACGATATGGTTTGGAGTGCACTGAACGGTGATTTTGCCAAAGCAAAAGATATTCATTATAAATTGCTTCCTGTGATAAAGGCTATTTTTAGCGATGGTAATCCTGCAGGAATAAAAGCATTACTTTCCGTTATGGGAATAATTAAGAATAATTTGAGACTGCCGTTGGTGCCTGTAAAAAATGAACTAATGGCTGAAATGGAAAAGATTGTTGAAGATTTGAAAGATAATTAAGATGTGAAAAGAAGTCTGATTTTTATATTTACTGTATCATTTTTTTATTCCCTTATTGGTAAAGGGAATGATACTGTTTTTGTGAAATTAGATACAATAAAGTCAGATTCGTTAAAGATCGTTTTTTTAGAAAATGTCATAGATACACTACTTAAAAAAAAGCCCGAAATTACCGCAACATATTTAGATTCAGCTTTTGCAATATCAAAGAAATTATCAGGTTGTTGTAAGTGTGATTTGTTGCTGGCTAAAGCAAAGTATTTTAAAACGGTATCTTCATATAATGATGCCTATAAGACAGTTCAAAAAGCCATAAATTGCTATGAAGCATTTCATCTTAATACAAAAAAACAAGCCGCTGCTTATAATTTACTTGCTATTTTAAATTATTATTCTTCAAAATTCGATGAAGCTATTTCTGATTTTAACAAGTCGGCAAGTATTTATCATAATTTAGGTGATAGTGCTATGATGGCATCTTCTTATATAAACATTGGCAATGTTAATGTAATGCTTGGTAAGCCTGAAAAGGCTATCAAGCTGTATCAAAAGGCTTTTGAAATAGCGAGAAATGCGGGAGATTCCATTTTGATTGCTAGAGTCTTAAACAACATGGGAGTAATTTATAACGGAATTGGTAAAAGAGACAAAGCATTGGAAAACTATAATAAAGCGTTGGAAATTTATAAGAAACTTGAAAAAAAGGAAAAAATAGCGGATGAGTATAACAATATGGGGGTTGTTTATAAAAAGTTGGGGAATTATGAAAAAGCTGTTTATTATTATAACGAAGCACGTAAAATATACAAGAATTTAAAAAACAAAGAGGGGGTTGCTGACCAATACAATAATATGGGTTTGGTATTTTATGACAAAGGTGATTATGAAAAAGCCATTGAAAATCTTATAAAAGCAGCTGATTTGTATGATGAGGTTGGGAAAATAAAAAATATTGTTAATACTACTTTAAATATTTCAATGGTATATATTGATGAAAAAGAATACGATAAAGCAATTTTTTTCTTAAAGAAAGCTATAAAATATTGTTTGAATTTAGGTTTGAAAAAGCAAATGGCAATGACTTACCGCCTATTTGGTAGGATTTATATAGAGAAAGACGAATATGATAAAGCAATTGATTTTCTTATTCGTTCTGTAAATATCGAGAAAAAAATTAATCATATAGACGGTTTAGCTTCAAGTTTTGACCAAATCGGGAATCTTTATCTAAAAAAGGGAGAGCCACTGAAGGCTTTAACTTATTTTACAAAGAGTTTGGAAATATATAAAAAATTATCTCAATTAAAAGGGATTGCAAGTGTATATGCCAATATTGCAAACTCATATTATAAGGCATATGAAATTATGAAGCGTCAGGATTTCTTAAATAAAGCAATTGAAAATGCTGAAAAGTCTTATGAAATATCAAATAAGAACAATCTTTTAAACGAAAGTTTGGAGGTAACAAAGATATTAAAAGATGCATATGAAGAAAAAGGAGATAAAGGCGAAGCGTTGTTTTTTGCAGACAAGTATGAAATATTGAGGGACTCTGTTTTTGAAGAGCAAAAACAAAAGATGATTTATGAAATGCAAGCAAGATTTGAAAATAAACAAAAAGAACAGGAACTTAAATTGAAAAATGAACAGATAGCTCGTATAAATGCAGAAAAGCAACGTCAAGAATTAGAAATACAAAGTGAAAAACGTATCAGACTATTCATAACCATAGGTGCAATTATTTTGGTTGTACTGTTAATGTTTATTTACAGAAGTTACAGGCAAAAAGTACGTTTTAATGATTTATTGCAGCAAAAAAATAATGTTATAGAAGTTGCTAATGCAAAATTGAATCAATTGTTAGAGGAGGTTTCTACTCAAAAAGATGAATTGGAGAACCAGAAAATTATGTTGGAAGAAGTTCATAATGAGCTAAAAAACAGCATAAGGTATGCCGAAAAAATTCAACAGGCAGTATTCCCTTCATTGTCAGGTTTAAAAAATAAAGTTGCCGACTTTTTCGTAATGTACTTGCCAAGAGACATTGTTAGTGGGGACTTCTATTGGTTTACACAGGTTGATGAGAAGTTTATTTTTGTGGTTGCAGATTGTACGGGACACGGTGTTCCGGGTGCTTTTATGAGTATTTTGGGGATTAGCTTGTTGCGTGAGATTGTTGAGTTAAGAAGAATTACAGACCCTGATGAAATATTGAATACATTGCGGGAAGAAATTATTTATTCTTTAAAACACGATAATAGTTTGAGTCGTCAGGATGGAATGGATATGTCTATTATAACAGTTAATGAGAAAGAAGGGTATGTGCAGTTTTCTGGAGCTAATAATGGCATTCTGGTTACTTCTAATGAGCTAACAGTACTAGATGGTGATAAAAATAGAGTTGTTGTTACAGACGAAAATGATTTGGGTAGGAAATTATATGAATTTAAGCCTGATAAAATGCCGGTAGGCACCTATCCTAAAAAAGATAAATTTACTTCGTTGAAATTTTTGCTTACTGAAGATATGAATATTTATATGTTTACAGACGGTTATGCTGACCAGTTTGGGGGTGAAAAAGGGAAAAAATTGAAGTCCATTTACTTTAAAAATCTAATTTTGAGATATTCTTATGCAGATATGAATACTCAAAAGCGAAATCTGGTTACTACATTTTTCAAATGGAGAGGTGCATTTGAACAAGTTGATGATGTTACTGTTGTGGGATTGAAATTTTAAGAGATTATAAATTAAGCATTATGATTTTACTCGCAGACAGTGGATCTACAAAAACCGAATGGGTGCTATTGGACGGAAACACGGTAATAGCCAAATTTTTTACGGCCGGGCTTAATCCTTATTTTGTTGATTCACAGTTTGTAACTATAGAAGTAAAAAAGCATTCCCCTACTGAAATTGATAATAAAAGGATTGACGAAGTCTATTTTTATGGGGCGGGTTGCTCGTCTGAAAATAGGTGTGAGATTATTCGTAACGGATTGGCAAGTTTTTTTTCTAATGCAGAGATAAACGTAAACCACGATATTTACGGTGCAGCAGTAGCTTTGTTTGGCAACAAGCCCGGTATTACTATGATTCTCGGGACAGGGTCTAATTCTTGTGTTTACAACGGCAGTGAGATTACGGAAAATATACCTGCTTTGGGCTACATTTTGGGTGATGAGGGCAGCGGTGCGTTTTTCGGATTGCAACTCGTAAAGGATTACCTTAACAATGAAATGCCTGCTCAAATACGCAAAAAGTTTGCAGAAAAATATCCGCTTACCAGGGAAGAAATTTTGGACAGTGTTTACAAAAAGCCTTTCCCAAACAGGTTTTTGGCTTCTTTTGCTCCTTTCCTTTCTGGAAATAAATTCGAAGAATACATAAAAAAAATGGTGTCGGAAGGTTTTGAACTTTTTTTCAAACGTCATATCTTGCCTTATGACAATGCTCACACCTATTCTCTTGGTTGCGTGGGTTCAGTCGGTTACTTCTTAGGCGAGGTTTTGGAAGAAACTGCAAAAAAATTTAATTTTGACAAAATTAGAATTATCCGCAGCCCTATGGACGGACTAGTGGATTTTTTTATTAAAAACCAAGTATGAATAACAGACCACTGGTCAAGTTGATTATTCCTTTTGTGGCAGGAATGTTTACCGCCAAGTTTTATCCTTTTGCCGGAAATTTAATTGTGTTACTTGCCGTTTTGCTTGCTTTTTTCTCAGTTTTCATTCTGCTCAAATTTGCCGTGAAGCGTATGTCAGGGCTTATTTATCCTTCTGTTTTTGTTTATGTTACAATGTTGGCGTCGGGTTATGTTCTATATTCATTAAGTTGGCGGCAAAACCTTAAAAGTGCCGAAAGTCTAAAAGGCGGATTTTTGGTCGGTAAAGTGGTTACCATTCCGAAAAACACGGGCAAGACCGTAAAAATTGTGTTAGATGTGGAAGCCATAAAACATGCCGACCAATGGAATAAAGTGGACGGTAGGGTTGTGGTTTATTTTAAAGACAGTGCTGCTGCAGCTTTGAAACTTGGAGACAGGCTGTTGCTGGATGTCAAGTTGCACGATGTGGAAGATGCAGGCAATCCCGAAGAGTTCAGCTACAAAAATTATTTAGCGTTTCACTTTATTACCAAGCAAGCGTTTATAGATGCAGGCAAGTGGAAAAAGTTGGGCGGTAATGTTTCTTTCTTTTCGCAAGGTGGCAAAATAAGGGAAAAAGTCATTAAAATCATTGATTCATCCGGTTTAAGTGAAGAAAACAAGGCTGTAATTAAGGCTCTTACGATTGGTTACAAAGACAATTTGCAAGCCGAAACCAAGCAAAAATTCTCTTCAACGGGAGCAATGCATGTCTTGGCTGTATCCGGATTGCATGTCGGTATAATTTTCATAATTCTAAACATCCTGCTTTTTCCTGTCCGCAAGGTGTCAAAAAATGTAGTTCTGCCTTCGTTGATAATTATTTTGTTGTTGTGGATATATGCTGCTGTTACGGGTTTGTCTCCTTCGGTAACCCGTGCTACTTTGATGTTTACTTTGGTGCAAACAGGCAAAATGATAAAACGGGATACAGATATTTATAATACCATTGCGGCTTCTGCGTTTATTATTCTGCTTATAAATCCGTTTACAATAAACTCCATCGGTTTTTGGCTTTCGTATTCGGCTGTAATTGGCATAATAATTCTTTATCCCGTACTTTACCGTGGTGTTTATATCAATACCGAAAGAGGTTTTTTGTTCAAAGTGGTTGATAAAATTTGGGCATTGATTTCGGTGTCGCTGGCAGCACAAATTGCCACATTACCCATAACAATTTATTTTTTTCATACTTTCCCTACGTATTTTTTGCTTACCAATCTTGTGGTGATTCCTATTGTGCCGTTTATTATGTATTCGGCATTTGGAATGATTGTGTTTTCGGGTGTTCCGGTGCTTTTCGGTTGGTTTGCTAAGCTGACAGGAATGATTACCGGATTTATGATTTCATTATTGGAGAAAATAGAAATGCTGCCCTACCATTCTTTAACGGGATTGAGCCTTTCTACCATTAATTTTCTGCTGATGTATTTTCTCATAATTTTTCTTTTGCTTTATTTGATTGCTAAGAAGCGGGTTATGTTGCCACTTGCTCTTGCTGTTTTGTTTATAATGTTGTCGGTGAATACTTATTCAATTTATAGCGGACAGGGCAGAAAAGTTTTTGTGGTGTATAATATTAGCGGATACAGTGCGATGAACTTTATTGACGGCAGGGATAATATTATTGTCTCGGATGTTAAGTCTGATGAAAACAAATTGAGCTATGCAGCAAAAAATTATTGGCTTAAACTTGGTTTGGCAAAAGAAAAAATAATTGATGCGGATAAACTTAATGACAAGTTTTTGTTTTCGGCTTTTTGGACTATTGATAATCCTGCTTTTTTCTTTTACCGGGATTACATAAAATTTTACGGCTTGCGGCTTGCTGTGGTTGACAGTAAGTTTGATGAGAAAATCTGCTCCGTGCCGGATAAATTATATCTTGATTATGTGATATTACGTGATAATGCAAATATAAGGGTAAGCGATTTGATAAAAATCTACAAGTTTAAGCAGTTGATAATAGACAGCAGCAATTCATTTTACAAAGTCAAAAGGTGGCAACAAGAGTGCAAAAGGCTAAATATTTCTTGTTTTATTGTAAGACAGCAAGGGGCTTTTGTGAAACCTATCCAAACATAAGTTCAAAAGCGGTACTGATAAAAATTCCTGCAGTTTCGGTTCTTAAACGTTTACCGGAGAGTAGAACAGGCTTGAATCCGTTTTTCATGGCAAGGTTAATTTCCTTTTCTGTAAATCCACCTTCGGGACCTACTATAAAAAGGTAATTACCGTTTTTATTGACGGGAACTTGTCTAATGTGCAAGTCGCTGTTGCAAAGTGCAATGTATTTTTCTTCTGTTGTGGTTTCGTTAAATAGTGATTCTAGTTTGACGAGTCCCATAACTTCGGGCAAATGGAAGGTTAAAGACTGTTTACCTGCACTACGGGCTATTTTTTTGTATCTGTCAAGGTTTATTTTATTACGTTCAGTATTTTTGGTGTTTACAAAGATTATTTTGTCCACACCGATTTCCACGGCTTTTTCAATAAACCACTCTGTCCTTTCATTGTGCTTGGTGGGTGCAATTGCGATTGTCAATTCATAAGTTTTGCGTTTCGGTGAATGGTGGACTTCGTCTATTTTTATTTCGACTTTCTTTTTTCCGGCTTTTATGGCTATGCCTTCGGCGTAATTACCTTTTCCGTCGGACACCAAAACTTTGTCTTGTTCTTTCAGCCTTAATACATTAAAATGCCGGCTTTCTTCTTCATCCAGAGTAATTAAGCCGGCAGTAAGTTTATTTGTGTAAAATAAATTCATTTTTCGTGCTATTCCGTGTTTAGAATCAACGGTAATCCGTTTTTGCCACTTCCGATAACTACAATCTTTGAATTTTGAGATTTAGATAATTCAATAGTAGCATTAATACCTTTCATACGCAATAGTTTGTCGGTAAGGCTTTTGTTGATTATATCATTGGCACGTGCTATACCTTCAGCTTCAATCCTTTTTCTTTTAGCTTCACTTTTTTCTTTTTCTAATTTAAATTGATAAGCTAGAGCTTCTTGTTCTTGTTGCAATTTAGCATCGATTGCTTGGCGAATTCTTTCAGGGAGTTTTATAGAACGGATAAGAAGAGCTTTCATGTCTATGTAGTTCTTTTTTAGTATGTTACCTGTTTCTTTGATAATTTGACTTTCCACTTCGGTTCTTTTTGTAGAATAAATTTCTTCGGCTATGTATTTCCCCATAATATTTCTTACTGCTGATCGAACTTCAGGAATAACAAGAACATCAACATATTGAGGACCGAATTTTTCGTGCAGATATCCTATTTTGTCATAAGTCGGGTTAAACCTTACCGTTACATCAACATTTATTGCTAATCCGTTTTTATCAAGTATATCCATAGTTTCTTCACGGCTTTGTTCCCTGACGTCATAAACATAAAAGTCGTTCCACGGAGCAATTACATAAAATCCCGGGATATAGATGTGTTCCTTGTCCAGTCCTGTTGTAAATTTTCTAAAAATTACTGCGCGCTCCCCGGGGTGAACTACTTTGAACATAGAGGTTCCGAAAATGATTAATAACACTATTATTATAGTGACAATTACTATGATCTTAGAGACATTTTTTGAATTAAAATATGTTTCCATTTGTTAAATGTTTAATTTAAGAC
>JALTDM010000366.1 GCA_027074135.1 Bacteroidales bacterium | reverse complement strand
CGTTGGTTATATGAATTGCATAATTTTCATCGGTTATGTTTTGACCTGCAGAGCCTGACGGAGAAACAACAAACGAAAGGGTTCCGTTGTTTCCGAATCTGATTTGAGATGAATATCCGTTGGTGATGTACTTTGCACTTCCGTTTTCATAATTCCAATTGTATCCGATAACTTTAGTACCGCCATTGTGTATTACAAACCTGTCGCCTATTTGTACGGCTTCTTTCGGGTCGTCCGTACCTATTCCTACTCTGCCATTGCCTTTTACAACCAATGCATTGTAGGTTGCGCTGTTTCTTGCTTTGAATATATAACCGTCAGGGTTGTTTATGGTTGTTACAAGCAAGCCGTTTTGTCCCGATGTGAATATACCGACTTTTGACTCTTCTGTTATGTTTGTTATTTTTCCAATTTTCAGGTTGTTTTCGGTGCTTATTTGCATACAGGTGTTACCTGAGTTGCGAAAACTAATGCTTCCTTGTTCTTGGAGGTTTATTGAGGCACTGTTGTTTCTTACTTCTATGAGTAGTCCGTCGGTAGCACTCGTGCCGGTTGCGTTGTTGGTCAGTTGAATGGCACCGTAAGAGGCAGGTGTAATATTATGACCGACTATTAATGACTTGTTATCTTTTTGTGCGTCTTTGTGTGAAGAAACTTGTGTTGTAGAAAACCCTCCTCCCGAATTACCTCCGCCGCTTGTTCCTGTGCCGTGCACATGTAGCGTATGAGCGGGATTCATTATGCCTATACCTACATATCCGTTGTTTTTTATGACTGCTCTGTTTGTAGCATTGGTTTTAAAAATCAGGTCTGCATTTTCTTGTTGGTTAAGGATGGCGTTTATTCCGTTTAATCCTACCAGAAATCCGTCTGTAGCTGAAAATCCTGTGAGAGTGGTGTTTGCCACTTGCATGAAAATTTTCGGTTCTGTAGATTGATTTTTCAGAAGTAGTAAACTGTATGCAGGAGACAGGCTATCGCCTAGAGTGATACCTTGTCTGTGAAACAACCACCCTGTATAATCATCTTTATCATATCCAATTGCTTGTTGAGAGAAAGCAAATTGAATTCTGCCGGTTAACATTAAAAATAATAACAAAAATATTTTAACAACTCTACTGATTGAATGCTTGAATGCTTGAATGCTTGAATGCTTGAATTTGTATTCATAGTTCAAAATTTTGGTTTGCAATTTCGTTCAATTTTTTTATTTGGCAAAGTTTTTTGAAAGATTATAAATATG
>JALTDM010000365.1 GCA_027074135.1 Bacteroidales bacterium | reverse complement strand
CCGTTGTTGTTTTGTTGCATTTGCAATTTTTCCACTTTTTCGTTCAGTTCCTTTATGGCTTGAACGAGCAGAGGTATAATTTCGTCGTAATCTACTGCCAAATAACCGTTTTCATCCTCTTTTACGGCGGCAGGCAATACTTCTTTTATGTTTTGAGCCAGAAATCCTGCGTGTCCCTTTTCTGTAAAAGTTCCGGCAACAGTATCGTTTTCAATGGTTTTCTTTTTTACATCGGTAAGGTTATCGGTTTTCAGTCCGGCGTATTTATCGTTTTTTATGTTGTAATCAAAAGAAACAGGATTGATTTTAGCTACCAAGTCCAATCCGTTGCTTATGGTTTTTATATTGGTTTTCAGTCTTTTGTCAGAATATGTGTACCAATGGTATGCTCTGGCATTACCTGCTACAGATAATCTGTAGTTGTGGGATCCTGTAGTACCTATTCCAACATTATGGTCATCTCTCAAATAGAGGATGTAATTACCTGCCGGCCAAGCAGGCCAAGGACGCCAAAAATTCAAACCGCCGTTCCAATATTCTATGGCATATTTGCCGTTGTTGGGTGAAGATTGTTGTTGCCCGAATGTTAAACATCTGTAATCTTCATATCCGATTTGAATAAATTCGTCACTTCTAACTTTAAGTTGAGAAAAACCATTAATTGCATTTGCCGCAAATAGAATGGTGATGATAAAAGTTTTAATTTGTCTCATGATGTTTGATTTTTTGTTGTTAATTTGCTGCAATAATAATAATAATAATAAGCAAAAAAAGTTATCAACAGGTTGTTGATGATGCGGCTAAAAATCTGTAGGTTAAGTTAATGTGATTATTGTAAGGCATATATCACACATCAATATACCTCCCGAAAATATTTGTGCGTAGTCCTACTGACCACCATTTTTCATCGTTAAAATATAAAATTTTACAGAATATTTGCAATCTGTATGCAGGATTTATTTCTATTCCTGCCTCGTAAATTCTGTAATAATCTTTGTTATTAATCGTGTAAGGATAATTTTCAGGTTGCAGCCTGTAAATTTCATTATACTTGAAGCGGGCGAAAAAACGGTAAAACGAAAATCCCATTTGCCCTATAAATTCAGACTTGGTGTTTTCGGTAGAGTAGTCTATAAATTGATTAAGATGAGAAAACATTTCTTGCTGTAAAACCATATTATAGCCTGTACTGACCTTGTTGTATTCCGCTCTGCCGAAAAATGAGAATTTACCGGTTCTTTTTGCAAAAATCAATCCGTT
>JALTDM010000364.1 GCA_027074135.1 Bacteroidales bacterium | reverse complement strand
GAACAAAAGATGTTTTTTCTTTTGACCCGACTATCTTAAAACTTGATTTCATATCCTTACATTATTATTCAAAATTCAAATCTTTTGAAAACAGGACATTACCTTCAGTGCAACAAGCCAATAGAGTTAGAAATGTAAACAATTTGTTTTGGTTACAGCAAGTTTCCGTTATCCCTTGGATAGTGGGAGAAACAGGATTTACGGCAAGTAAGTACCATGGTATAAGCGAAGGATTGGACGGCACACTTGCGGATATGGAAGATTATGTTAGTCAATCACTGAAAGCCGTTTGCAATTGCGGCGGAAGCGGATATAGTTGGTGGATGTATCAAGATGTGTGGTATTTTGGAGAGGGTAAAAATTTTAAGAAAAATTTTTACGGTTTGCTAGAGAGAGGATTTATCCCTTCTCCCGAAGCCGAAAAGCAACCCGCAGTAGATATATTCAGACACTATACACCACTTAGGACAGGGAACTGCCCCGTGGACTACAGCCCTACTTACGATGCCGATAAAATCTATTACAACCCTTACCTCTATCCTCCTAATCCCGACAAAGAAGTTAGCGCCGCCGTTACCGACCAATACGGAAACCCTATCAAAAATGCCGTGGTGGAAGTTGTGGTTTATATGGGAAGAAAACACACATATACACCAACAAATCCGGATACGATAGTGGATGTATATGATTATTATACGACTTTTACCGATGAAAACGGCTTTTTCAAAGCAATACCTTATCAATATGGGATTGATATAATACCCAATAATACACCTTTAGTTTGTAAAATTAAAGTATCAGCTCCATATTCATCAGTCTTTAATCCTCTTCAAAATAATCATAATGGTCCAAATATCCCTCAAATCATTCAGTTGAAAAGAATTGGAGCGAATAATTATGATGTCAATGTTAATAATGAAACCATTTCAACCGGACAAAGTCGCACTTACTACGGCAGAAATTCGTTAACGGTTTCTAACACAGAAGTTGAACCCGGCGGAAATGCCGAATTCAAATCGGCAAGGGAGATACGGCTCTTGCCCGGCTTCCACGCTAGAGCAGGCAGCAATACACATATATTCATATCTCCCGAGCAACCTGATTGCAATGAATATGATTTCAACAATGCAAAAATTAAGCAACAACCATAAAATCAAACGATTATGAAAAAAATATTTTTTACTATTTTGTTGATAGTAGTTTTTTTACACAGCTATCCACAACATTGGCAATGGGCTATTAGTGCCGGTGGCAATAATATTA
>JALTDM010000363.1 GCA_027074135.1 Bacteroidales bacterium | reverse complement strand
AAAGTACACTGAATATTCTAACAATAAACTTTTATTGCCTTAGAAATGATATTTGAGTCATTAAAAGCCACTAAGCTCACGAATTTCTGTTAAAAAACTCGGCTAATGCCTCTTTTTGAGTATCTTTGCTCGTAATGAATATGTTTATGCCATAATGCTTTTCAAATTTCTCTTTTAATTCATCCGGTATTTGTTTACATATCAAAGTTTTTACGTCTGCTAAGAAGTTTACCAATTTAATTATGTCGTTTTCTTTATTTTCTTTGATTAAACTATTTTCCCGAGTGGAGATAAAATTCCCATATTTTGTGTAAATCATAAAGTAATCTGCCTTATTGCAGCTCTCTTTCCAAACGTTTCCGTTCTTATCAGTCGCAAGCGCAATGTGCTCTCCCTCTTCCTCTTCTTTTTCAATCTCTTCTAAATAGCTGTTCAGTTGATCCTGGTATATAAAGTTTTCCACACGCAAAATAACCTTCTTTACGCCAGGTACCTCTTTTACGGCTCCGCGAATCATTAGGGCAAGTTGCACTCCGATAGGACAGTCAGGTGTTGTAGGCATAAACTTAAACTTAACTATCCCTTTTTCTTCATCTATGTCAAAGTCGTATACAAGCTTTAAAGATACTACGTCTTGTTTCAATTCAGGATCTTGCACTTTCTTTAATGCTTCAATAATTTTATCTTTAAGGTTCATTATAGGCCTCCTTTCTAACTACTTCACTTTAATATATAATATACAAAATAGAAGGAAAAGAAAGAGAGGGATAATTGTGTCAGATAGAAAAACACTTATAGTTTTTATTTGTATGCCGCCTGCTTTTGGAAATTTGCTAAATGAAATATAAAAGCATAGAGAAGCAAGCCCAGGTAGAACAGACTATTAAAAAGTCTAAATTCATTGCAACAGCAACTCCTGTAAATACAACAGAAGAAGCAGAAGCATTTTTTGCAGAGATATCAGAGAAATTCAGGAAGGCAACGCATAATGTCCCGGCCTACAGAATAGGGGCTGAGAAAAATGAAAGAATTTATTACAGCGACAATAGAGAGCCTTCCGGAAGTGCCGGATTGCCAGTATTTAATGCGATGAAAAGCACCGGGGTCACAAACTGTGCGGTCATTGTTACGAGGTTTTTTGGAGGCATAAAGCTCGGAATTGGCGGTTTAATTCGCGCATATCACTCTGTGGCAAAAGAAGCGATTGAATCTGCCGGAATCAAAGAGATACACATAGAAACGAGTGTAAGGCTATGTTTTCCCTACGAAG
>JALTDM010000362.1 GCA_027074135.1 Bacteroidales bacterium | reverse complement strand
CTGGTACGCTGATTCCAAAAGAAAGCGTTATAGATTTGGTTGTGGGAACCGGTATAAGTAATGAAAAAACTTTTGGTCATTTTCTTTTTCGGCAAAAATTTTCCACATTTTTGCAGCAGCAGTACTCGTCGCTCCTGCACCTACTATAGCTCCTGCTGCAGCACCTACTACCGTAGAAGACCCTGCTACACCTCCAGCAACACCTCCGATAACATCACAAGCACCAATTATCCATTTTTTCCAAGATTTATTATTACTATCCATTCTATTATGCCAATAAGCCAATGAATATCTAGCAATTGAAGTTGCAAAAAGAACATCTCTAATATCATTTTCGTTATATTTATTCAACAAATCTTTTTCAAAAGATTTAATTGAAATAATAATATCGGTATAATTATTTACTTCGTATTTAAGGATAATATTTAGCAATTTCTTTATTTCTACTTTTTCAATTTCGCTCAAATTAAGGTCTTCCACATAATTATATTCTTCATCTTCTTTAAAAGCATTGGTAACAGAATCTGCTGTTTTTGATAAAAAAACATCAGGATTCTCAATTGTTAATTTATCTTTATATTTTGCTATGAGATGATTTATCGCTACATTCATTACTTCACTATAACTCATTTCTTGTGTACATTTAGATTCAATCTCCTGCAAAGCAATGTTGTGATTATATCCAACTGAATCAAAAGGATTTAACCTGTTTTCGGTTACTTGTCCTTCAACATTTACCCAGTAATAGTTATTTCCGTTTTTTGGATAATTTGATGAAATATTTGTTGTTTGCTGCCCTAAGTTATTAGGTTTTATATCTAATTTTTTACAACCAATAAACAACATTGTTGGTAATAAAATTCCAATTAATAAATAATTAAATTTCCTTTTCATATTTTTTTAATTTAATTAGCAATAGCCTACTTGTACTCAAGGGGCATCGGCATTCCCCCGTCAAACCGGGCGCCACAATTTGACAGGGGCAATAATAATAATAATAATAATAATACGAAGGCATGTTTTTAGATATTTTTTTTTGAAAAACCTTACATTACCACACGCCACTTGTCGTAAAATGTTGGTGTTTTATAAACATTTTTACTATTTTAATGTAAATACTCAAAACAAGAGTGTCGCACATAAAGTTAGAAAAATATTTGCATACAAAAAAGAATATACATAAATCACATCTCATTGTAAATGTCAAATTGAATTTTCACAAATGTCAAACTGTTTCCTATCATCTTTTCATGTAAATTTGTGCCTATGAAAAAACTTTTTCTGACAATAATTTTTTTTCTAACCACACTCGGCATAAGCTTGGCAGGCAACAACGATTCGGCTTTTTACAGTAAAATATCCGACCTTATTCACTCGTCCTCGGAAATGTACAAACTCACCCATTACACAAACGAAATAAACTTAAACACTGAACTGAACGACTTTATGGTAGAATACAACATAGCAAAACTGAACAAAACTTCCCCAATAGAGCTGTATTTTGACAAAGATGTAAAAAAGTGGATATCATTTTATGTAAGAAGAAAACCGGACTTGACCAAAAAAATTGTGGAATTGTCATATTTCTACTTTCCGCTTTTCGAAAAAGAGTTGGACAAGTATAATCTTCCTCTCGAACTTAAATACATTCCCGTGATAGAATCGTCGCTCAATCCCAATGCCCGCTCACGTTCCGGTGCGGTAGGTCTGTGGCAATTCCTCTATGAAACGGGTAAACTGATGAACCTGAAAATAACATCTTTTTATGACGAACGAAAAGACCCTTACAAAGCAACGGAAGCCGCTTGCAATTATTTTAAATTTCTCTACGGGCTGTTCGACGACTGGCTGTTGGCAATAGCAGCATACAACTGCGGACCAACTACCGTAAAAAATGCCATTCAGCGAGCCGGAGGACAAAGGAGTTTTTATGCCATAAAGAAGTATTTGCCCAAAGAAGCCCAACAGTATGTTCCCAAGTTTGTAGCAGCAAGCTATTTTATGAACTTTTATCACAAGTTCGGCATAAATCCCGATACAAATATTATATCGTATTTCGAAACCGATACTATTCTCACCAACAAACCTTTGAGATTTGATGCAATTTCACGCTATACAGGTGTACCGATGGATGTGTTAAAATTTCTTAACCCTGTGTATTCCAAAGGCTACAAACCTGCAACCAAGACAAAAGAAAGATTTGTTTTGCCAACCGATGCAGTTAGCAAATTTATCGAAAACGAAGAGAAAATTTATACTGAATCAGCTTCAAAAAAACACTTACCTTCAAAAAAAGTTAAAATCATACATACCGTAAAAAAAGGCGAATATTTGCACTTGCTGGAAATTAAATACAAAGTACCTGCCGAAAAAATTAAAGAATGGAACAACCTGAAATCGGACATGTTACACAGCAACCAACAACTCGTTATTTGGGTCAATGAAGATGTAGCCCGTATGTTGAACGAACAAGAAAGCTCGCAATGAAATACAGCCTTGGAGAAATAGCAAAAATAACGAAAGGCAAACTCTTTGGGAATAATGATGTTATTATAACCTCCGTAATAACCGATAGCCGTAAAATTTCGGTTGATGAAAATTCCATTTTTATAGCACTATCGGGCAAAAACCATGATGGTCATGACTTTTTGGAAAATGTTTACAATACACACACAAAAAATTTTCTGGTAAACAAACTGCCCGAAAATTTTGAAGCAAGTTTTCCCGGTGCTAATTTTATAGTAGTGGAAGACACACTCAAAGCCTTCCAGCAATGGGCAGCATACCATAGAAGCAATTTCAACTATCCAGTAGTGGGAATCACGGGAAGCAACGGAAAAACAATTGTAAAAGAATGGCTTTATCAAGCATTGCGGACAGACCACAATATAATCAGAAGCCCGAAAAGTTACAACTCGCAAATTGGAGTTCCGCTGTCGGTTTTTTTAATGGATGACAGTCATGATTTTGCAATTTTTGAAGCCGGCATATCACAAGAAAAAGAAATGGCTCCACTTGCGGAAATCATCAACCCTACAATTGGCATAATTACCAACATTGGCGATGCCCACCAAGAAAACTTCCCCGATCTGCGAACAAAACTCAACGAAAAATTGAAATTATTTGTCAACTCTGATGTAATAATTTACAACAAAGACTATCAACTCATTGACGACACACTTTCTTCACTGAAAATTTTTGACGAAAAAACACTTTTCACATGGTCAACCAAATTTACCGCCGATGTAACGGTTAAGAAAAGAGAAATAAAAGGCAACTACACGGAAATAACTGTGGCATTCAACAACAAAACCTTTATCGTTCAAATACCGTTTACCGACTATGCTTCATTTGAAAATGCAATGCACATTATAGCCCTGATGTTGCATCTCGGCTACAATTCCGGAACAATAGCCGAAAGGCTCAAAAACCTGTCTCCAATTGCCATTCGACTTGAGCTAAAAGAAGCCGTAAACAATTGCAGCATAATAAACGACTATTACAATTCTGACATAAATTCCATTTCCATAGCACTTGACTTTTTGTCCACACAAAACCAACACCCCGTAAAAACTCTAATCCTGTCCGATGTGCTGCAAAGCGGAAAAGACGAATTTTCGCTTTATAAAGAGATTGCCGGAATGGTAAACAAAAAAGGCGTGGATAAATTTATTGGTATCGGCAAAGTTATTTCGCAATACGAAAATCTATTCACTACAGAAAAATATTTTTTCGACAGCACCAAAGAATTTTTGGCAAACCTCCACAAATTCAAATTCCACAACGAAGCAATATTGCTGAAAGGTGCACGCCGTTTCAGGTTCGAAGACATTAGCAAAGCTTTTCAAAAAAAGACTCACGAAACCGTCTTGCAAATAAACTTATCGGCAATTACCCACAACTTAAATTATTTCCGTAGCAAACTACCCAAAAACACCAAGATAATGGCAATGGTCAAAGCATTTTCTTACGGAAACGGCAATTACGAAATCGCAAATTTATTGCAATACCATAAAGTTGATTACCTAGGTGTAGCCTTTGCAGACGAAGGAATTGCCTTGCGGAAATCAGGCATTTACTTACCCATTATGGTAATGAATCCCGAACCCTCCACTTATGAAGAAATTATTGAGCACAACCTTGAACCGGAGATTTACAGTTTTGAAGTGTTGGAAAATTTTTACAATGAAGTAATTCGCCAACGATTAGTAGAATATCCTATCCACATAAAACTCAATACCGGAATGAACCGCCTCGGTTTTAATCCCGAAGAAATTGAAACACTTATCGGCATCCTTAACAAGCACCCCGAAGTCAAAGTAAAATCCGTTTTCTCGCATTTGGCATCTTCAGATGATCCTGCCGACGACGAATTTACCGAAACCCAAATACAACTTTTTTCATCACTTGCTGCAGAAATAGAAAAGGGCTTAAACAAAAAACTTATAAAGCATATCTTAAACTCACACGGTATTTTGCGTTTTCCTCAATATGCCTTTGATATGGTAAGGCTTGGAATTGGACTTTACGGATTTTCGGAAATCAATCAAGAAGACCTTGAAAATGTAAGCACACTGAAAACAAGAATTTTGCAGATAAGAAATATAACACCTCCTGCTTCTGTAGGATACAACCGCAAAGGAAAAATCTCAAAACCTTCCCAAATAGCAATAATACCTATCGGTTATGCACACGGATACAGCAGAATGTTTGGCAACGGCAGAGGGAAAATGCTGGTAAAAGGCAAAAAAGTGCCTACCGTAGGCAACATAAATATGGATATGACGGCAATAGATGTTACGGGGATTGATGTAAAGCCCGGCGATGAAGTAATAGTTTTCGGCGAAGGTCATACAGCATCAGAATTAGCCAAAGAAATAGGAACAATTCCTTACGAGATAATTACATCAATTTCACCAAGAGTAAAACGAATTTACTATTATGAATAAACTTTCGGCGGTAATAATTACATACAACGAAGAAAGAAATATAAAAAGATGCCTTGACTCTCTGACAGGTGTAGCTGACGAAATTGTGGTTGTAGATTCATTTTCAACAGACAGGACAGAAGAAATTTGCAAATCATATAATATGGTAAAATTTTACAAGCAAAAATGGTTGGGATATTCCTCACAAAAAAATTACGCAAATTCATTAGCTTCAAACGAACTTTTATTTTCGATAGATGCAGATGAAGTTGTTTCCCCTGAATTACAAAAAAGCATAATAAGAATTAAAGAAACAGCAACACCCGAAAATGCTTACGAAATAACTAGACTCACAAATTATTGTGGCAAATGGATTAAACATTCTGGTTGGTATCCTGACAAAAAAATAAGAATATGGTTCAAAAACGAAGGTGAATGGCAAGGAGTTTTACATGAAATAGTAAAATTTAATAACCCAATAAAAATAATTTCTTTGAAAGGCGATCTTTATCATTACTCCTATCATTCAATATCTCAACACATACAACAAATAGATAAGTTTACAGACATAGGAGCAAAATATGCTTTTAACAAAGGTAAAAAAAGTTCATTATTTAAAGCTATTTATAAATCTACATGGAAATTTATCCGTGACTATTTTATAAAACTAGGGGTCTTAGACGGATATTACGGTTTCGTAGTTTGTCGCTTATCAGCAATGGCAACATTCCTCAAATACATAAAACTTAAAGAGCTAACTAAAAAATAATTTTAGTGTAACACATCTATCGAATCTTTCTTTATATTCAAGCTGTCTAGCACCCTTTCGTAAATTTTGAGCAATTCGTCTTGGTGGAAAGAATAATATTCCAAAGTTTTGTAAAAATCCGGATTTTTAACACCGTGCTTTTTAAAAACAGACGCATAAAAGTCTTTAATACCTTCTTCTTTTTTATATATCCCAATTTTTTTTAAATGATTAATGAATTCTTTTTGATTCGAAGCCAAATAACCGTCAGCCAAATGAATATCTACAAGTAAAGACACTAAAGTATCTTCGCTTATATAGGGCTTTTTCATATCTTCAGGCACATCAATCCTAACGGTAGGAGCATTACAAGATTCCAAAAAAACTATAACAAACAAAACATAAAATAATCTAACCGTAAACTTTCTCATTACAACTCAATTTTCAGAGCACTTTCACTACTTTTAATTTTACTAAACTTATATCCAATCATAACTTCATGGGTACCGGAATTATATTTTGCAATATGACTAACACTCAAATCAAATGAATAGCCGAACATTATCTGTTTATTATATTCATAACCTATCATAAAACTTACGGCATCCATTGTCCTAAAAGAAATACCAGCCCATGCTTTTTTTTGATAAAACCCTCGTAAAGTAATATCGGCTTGCAATGGCACCGGCCACATAAATTTAAGAAGAATAGAAGGCGCCAGCATGAAATTATCATTTATTTCATAAAAATATCCTCCTTCAAAGAAAAAGTGTGTTCTCACCCTATTTACTCCTATATTATCCAAATCTTTAAATTTTATTGCATTATTCATCAGCTGGAAAAACGACAAACCTGCATAAAAATCTGCCGATTTATACATTAGCCCGAAATTAGCATCGGGAACATAAGCCGAATATACTTGATTACCTAAAGAAGGATCTCCCTCATCGTGGAGAGTAATTTTTGAACCATCAATTTTATATTGCTGCAATCCTAAACTTAATCCCATTCCAAGTTTGTCATTTGGTGTTACACCATCTATCTTTAACAAGTAAGTATAAGATCCGTAAACACCAACTCTTGATGTAGGACCGACAACATCATTGTAAACATAACCTCCGTATCCTACATTTCTCTTCCTATCCGGACCATAAAGGCTTAAAACAAAAGTCCTTGGGGCATCAGTTATACCAACCCATTGTATCCTATTATTTATTCTTGCTTGATAATAGCCTTCAAATCCAGCATTAGCAGGATTAATAACATATTCGTTAAACATATATTGAGTGTAATGCTGCAATTGCTGTGCACTCAAAATTGTTGTTATACCAAGCAAAAAAAGCAATATGTAAAATCTCTTCATCATTTCAGCTGTTTCTTAATACATTATTGTTATTGGTCCGGTTATCGGTTCTGTTTCTAACGGATCATTCAATTTTATTACATAATAATATGTTCCCGTCGGCAACTTTTTGCCTTTATAAGTTCCGTCCCATCTTTCAGCCGGCGGATAACCCTTTGAGTAAAACAATAATTCTCCCCACCTGTTGTAAATTTCAACTTCAACATTAGGATACATTTCAATGTTATCAATTACCCATACATCATTTATACCATCACCATTGGGCGTAATACCATTCGGAATTACTAAATGAGGTATTACTATTACCTTAACTGAATCCATTTCCGAACATCCGTGTTCATCTGTGACTATGACATAATATGTAGTTGTCTCATCGGGTGAAGCAACAGGATTACTAATTGTATCATTAGATAATCCGTCGGAAGGCATCCATAAATATGTACAACCTGTATGACCACCTGTCACATTAAGCTGTGTAGAATGATCAGCCATAATTTCAACATCTTCTCCCGCATCAATATTCATTCTTTCATAAACATTTACTATTACGGAATCCCAGTTATAACAAATTGTATCATAAGCAGTAAAGTAATAAACCGTAGTGTCTTGCGGGAATACAAGGGGTGTTAATGTTGTAGAGTCTATCATATTTGTTGTCGGACTCCATGCAAAACGTTGTCCGTTTGTGAAGCCATAAATCATTATGGTATCTCCCGGACATATTGTTGTGTCAGTATCGGCTCTAGCAACTACCAATATTTGAGGATTTAAAAATACCGAATCACTTTGCGCACAACCTAAACTGTCAATAACCGTGAGGTAGTAAATTCCTCCATCCAACCCGATTAGTTGGCTCGTTGTGTCTCCGGTATTCCAATGGTATGAATACATCCCACTGCCCCCCGAAACATTAGCGATTATATTGCCGTCTGCACTTCCGTATTCACACAAAGGATTTGTTACATCAAAATCCAAAGTTATTTCCGGATCAGAAATGATAACCGTATCAAATGATGCCGAACAACCGTTTGCATCTATAACAGTCAAGGAATAATTACCTGCACACAGACTATCAACAAAAGAAGTATCAATAGTTGGATCATAATTCCATTGATAAGTATATGGTGCATTACCATTGCTTACAACTACTCCTATTGTACCGTTACATTCTTGGTAACAAACAATCAGATTATTTGTCATATTGCTGTCAATAGAAATAGTTAACGCAGGTGGATTGGGAAGTGTTATCGTATCAATTACATAACAACCACTGTCATCCGTAACAGTCACAATATAATCTCCGGCACATAACCCGCTTACACTATCCGTAGTTGCAGATCCTGTCGTAGTATCCCATTGATATGTGTATGGGGGGAATCCTCCGCTACCTGATACTACTAAACTTCCGTTGCAATCTCCGTAACAAGTAGGTAAGATTAACGAATCAACATTTACCTGTAAGTTTGATGTGTCCAAAATAGCAACGGAATCATTGTAAATACATCCGTTTGCATCAATAACGGTAAGGTTTACATATCCTCCACACAAAGAATCTGCAGTAACAGAAGTATCACCATTACTCCAAATAAAGTCATAAGGTGCTGTACCGCCTGATATAGTTGCCGTGGCATGACCTGTACAAATTCCCGCACAAGGTATTACATTAACATCTGTAAACGAAAGTATAACACTGTCGGGTTGTGTTATTTCTATACTGTCGGTTTTTTGGCAACCATTAGCATCGGTTATGGTAAACACATACCATCCGGCACCGATATTACTCATTGTGTCGGTATTACCCACAGGTGTAGAATATGTATAAGGAGGTATACCACCCGAAGCAACAATAACTGCAGTAGCACTATCGTAACCGTAACATCTGATGGTATCTGTTATGTAAACAGTGTCTTCCAGAATAGTCGGTTCTGTTATTTCAATACTGTCAATCTTTTGACACGAGTGGGCATCTGTTAATGTAAATGAATAATAACCTGCACACAAGTTCGAAACTGATGTGTCCGTTGAACCTGTTGACCATATCACACTATAGGGTTGTGTACCTCCTCCTGGACTTATAAATATGCTTCCGTTACAATCTCCGTTACAAGTAACATTGTTTACCACACTTGTATAAGACAACTCATCAGATTGGGTAATACTGTCTTGAGCCACTCGTGTACAGTTATTGGCATCAACTACTGTTACGGAATATAATCCTGCACATAAAGAATCAATATAATCAGTAGTTTCTCCATTGCTCCAAGTATATGTATAAGGCGGTGTTCCACCCGTTACATTTGCTTGTATATTTCCGTCACAATTACCATTACATGTTATATTATGTACTGTAAGTGTTAAATTCATATCCGAAGTATCAACAACCGTTTCTTGTTGCGAAACTTGACAACCATTTGCATCTGTTACAGTTACTGTATAAATATTAGGACACAATCCTCCTATTGAGTCTGTAGCATCACCTGTATTCCACAAATAATTGTATCCGGGTGTACCACCGTGTGCCGATACAATAATATAAGCTACACATTGTCCACAATACGCTTCAGTTATAGTATCTGTTTGGATGTAGAAAGAATCCGGTTGTGCAATATAAATAGAATCAACTATGCTACACAAATTGGCATCAGTAACCGTTACATAAGCCCAACCTTCACATAAGCTGTCGGCAACATTGGTTGTATCTCCGTTACTCCAATTGTAAATATAAGGAAATGTGCCACCGCTTACATTAATTGTTGCACTTCCGTCACATCCTCCGAAACAGGTTACATAATTGCTATCGGTAAATTGTATTTGCAAAGGTAAAGGTTCTGCAATAGTTGTGTCAGTCGTCAATTGACAACCATTGGTATCAGTTACTGTAACACCATAAGTTCCTGCACAAATATTATTCAAAGAAGATGTTGTATCTGCAGTATTCCACACATACAAATAAGTTGGCGTGCCTCCACTTACATTTACAGCAATACTTCCGTTACATTCTCCGGCACACATAGGCTCAATCGCAGAGAAATATGCAAATAGAGAATCCGGCTGTGTTAATTCTATACTGTCTATTTTTGTACACGAATTTGCATCTGTTATTGTCAAATAATATGTACCTGCACAAAGTCCCGAAATAGTATCGGAAGTTGCACCTGTATTCCAGTTGTACGAATAGGGCGCTGTTCCTCCCGAAACTTGTACACCAATACCTCCGTTACAATCTCCATAGCACAACGGCGTAGAAATCAAGAAAGTATCCGATATTTCAGGCGGTGCAATTAGCACAACCGTATCATTGGCATAACAGTTATTTGCATCAGTTACTGTTACAATAAAGGTGTCTGCACATAATGAAGATATCGAATCTGTTGTAGCACCGTTGCTCCAAGTATAACTATATGGTGTAGTACCTCCCGAAACAGCAATATCAATTACACCGTCACAAGTATTATGACAAGAAGGATTTATTATGGTATCGTGAGAAATAGTTACTACTTGTGGAGCAACAAGAGTTGTGTCTTTTACAATTTGGCAAGAATTAGCATCGGTAACGGTTACGGAAACACTGCCTTCGCACAATGTATTATCATTTTGTGTTGTTACGCCATTATTCCAAGCATAACTGTATGCAGGGGTTCCACCGGATACATTTACGGTTACATCACCGTCACATAAACCGTTACATGTTGGTTCTGAATTTATGGTTAATGAAGCTGTCAATGCAGGTGGTTCGCTTACAACACCTGTATCTGTTGCCTGACAACCGTTGGCATCTGTTACCGTAACAATATATTGACCTGCACAAGCATTGGAAATATCTTCGGTGGTAGCACCATTGCTCCAACTGTAACTGTATGGAGTTACACCGCCGTTAACTCCTAAATTCACATAACCGTTGCATAAACCATTACAAGTTACATCGGTAACATCAATTGTAGTAGTAATAGGAGTAGGATCTTGCAAATCAAATGTTACTGTTGTTTGGCAACCATGAGCATCTGTTACGGTTACCGTATAGGTTCCGGCACATAAACTGTCAATTGTTTGTGTTGTTGCTCCTGTATTCCACAAATAAGAATAAGGTGATGTACCTCCCAATGGGGTTACCGTAATGTCACCGTCACAATCACCCGGACAAGTAGGATGATCGTATGATGATACATAAGCACTTAATGCAACAGGTTCATTAATTGTAACACTAGCGGTTTCCGAACAGCCGTTTGCATCAGTTACAGTCACTGTATAATTACCGGCACAGAGAGAATAAGCTGTATCCGTAGTAGCTCCGTTGCTCCAATTATATGTGTATGGTGATGTTCCGCCTGTTACATCCACATAGGAATAACCGTCACAACTGCCGTTACAACTGGCATCTTGTGTTCCTGTTGTAAGTGAAATTGCAGCAGGCTCAACAATTGTAACTGTGTCTTCTTTTTGGCAACCATTAGCATCGGTAATGGTAACCGTATATGTCCCTGCACATAAGTTATTAGTGGTTTGAGTATTGTCTCCGTTACTCCAGTTATAAGTATATGGAGATGTCCCCCCATAAGGATAAACTGTAGCACTGCCGTCACAACTGCCATTACAACTAATATCAATTTTACTTATACTGTCTTGTAAAACAGGTGGTTCAGACACGTTTGCACTATCAACTTTTTGGCACCCGTTAGCATCTGTTACCGTCAAAACATAATTGCCGGCACAAGCATTATTTATATTTTGGGTGGTTTCTCCGTTACTCCAAGAATAAGAATAAGGTGTAGTACCTCCAGAAACAGAAGACGAAATCGCTCCATCGCAAGCACCGTTACAAGATACATCTGTGGTTGTTAATGATATGGAAATAGAATCAGGTTGGTTTAATGTTATGCTTGTTTGTTCTTGGCATCCATTAGCATCAGTTACCGTAACAGTATAAGTTCCGGCACACAAGTTATTTGCTGTTTGGGTATTGTCTCCATTACTCCAATTATAAGTATATGGGGAAGTTCCTCCCGAAGCAGTTGCTGTTGCACTACCGTCACAACTACCATTACAAGATGGTTCGGTAGAAGAAGAAATGCTGACAGAAAGTACTGGTGGTTCTGTTATTTCAATACTGTCTGTTTTTTGGCAATTATTGTTGTCTGTTACTGTTACGTAATGCCAACCTGCGCATAAATTATTGGCACTTGAACTTGTTGAACCATTATCCCAGTTATAACTATATGGTGCGGTTCCACCCGAAACACTTACATTTGCACTACCGTCGCAAGCACCGTTACAACTTACATCTGTTTTGCTTAATGTTAAAGTCATTCCGGGCGGATCATTTATTACGGCTGTATCTGTTACTTGACATCCGTTATTATCTGTTACGGTTACAACATATTGACCTGCACAAAGATTATTTGTTGTTTGTGTATTGTCACCGGTACTCCAACTGTAAGAATATGGAGAAGTGCCGCCTGAAGGATTTACGGTCGCACTACCGTCACAACTACCATTACAAGTAGGATTATCCTCCGTCATTGTAGAAGTAAGAGCCGGAGGTTCGTCTATTTCAACGCTATCTATTTTTTGACAACCATCATTATCAGTCACTGTGATATAATATGTGCCTGCACATAAATTATTTATGGTTTGGGTAGTCTCGCCATTGCTCCAATTATATGAATAAGGAGACGCCCCGCCACTTACATTTACCGTAGCACTCCCATCACACGCTCCGTTACAACTAACATTTGTAGAATCAATATTTAATGTCATTCCGGGTGGGTCTGTCAATGAAACACTATCAGTTTTTTGACACCCGTTAGCATCACTTACAGTTACATAATATGTTCCTGCACATAAATTATTTATGGATTGAGTAGTTTCACCGTTGCTCCAATTGTATGAATAAGGCGTAGTACCACCACTGACATTTACAGTAGCACTACCGTCACAACTACCATTACAAGCAGGATCGGTTCTTGAAGTATTTGTAGAAAGTGCCGGCGGGTCAACAACATTTGCAGTATCGTAAATTTCACAACCATTATCATCTGTTACGGTTACAGTATATTGCGCTGCACATAAATTTGTAATTGTAGAATCAGTATCATTATTACTCCAATTATATGAATAAGGAGATGTGCCTCCATGAGGAGTTACAGTTGCTTCTCCATCACAACTGCCGTTACAAGTAGGATTTGTCACATCCATATCACTGTAAAAAGAATCCGGCTGAGTTATTAAGTAGCCAAATACCTTTTGACACCCTTTACTATCTGTTACTGTAACATAAACACTATCAGCACACAAAGAATCAGCTTTATTTGTGGTATCTCCGTTACTCCATAAATATGAAACAGGGTATTGAGCATTTTGTATATAATTAATTTGAATAGAACCATCACATTCTCCGTAACATTGTACATCCTGAACATCATCATCCGCGACAATCATTTCTCCGGGTTCCAACACGTACACATTACACCATTGTGCATCTCCATCTGAATCAGTAACCCTAACTGTATATGGTTGGGAGCTTCCACATAATCCCGTAATTGTATAAGGCAGACTGTTTATGTTAGTATAGTCAATATATCCTCCGCCTAAATCTGATGGATAATACAACCTTATTGTAACCGGATAAGTAGGAGACCCTGAAGATAAATCAACTGTAATAGTACCATCACAAGCACCGTGACAAGTAACATCGGTTGAACTACAATCTGTAGAGAAAGAAGCTTTGACACCTTGAAAAGAAAGTGAATGATAATTTAAATCTTTCAGTCTGTTTCCATTTTTATTCTTAATATAAAGATGTGAATCACCCGAATAAAATTCTAAATTTTCGGTAGATTCAACATCAAAATTATTTACAGTAATTAAAGATTCATTTAATATTAGTCTTAAATAATCACCGGATTGAAGAATAATCTTATTTGCTTCTATGTTATAGTTTTCTGTATTAATATCTCCCGAAACAAAAATTAAATTACCTGATGTTACAACAGGGCCTGTTAATTCTACCTTCCCTTTGGTGTGAAATTTTAAGTTAGCGTTTGAGTTAAGTACATTTACTTTAATATCATTGCCTGAAAGAGTCAATACACAATTTTCCGGAACAATTAAATTGCCTAAAACATCAAGTTCGGATTTGATGTTTATTTTTTTTACTTTCTCAAATTTAATTATGGAATTTATTTCTAATCCGCCAATATTTATTTCCGAAGGAAGTTTAACAACAACATTTTTATCAAATACTGCAATATCTTTAGGTTCCGGCACTTTTTCAGGATTCCAATTTTCAGGCGTATTCCATTTGTTCCCTGCATTACCAGTCCAAACTATTCTATTTTGGGCAAAAGTTTGAGCAAAAAACAAAAAAGAGAAAATGAAAATAAATGATTTTATATTAAATAATTTTAACTGCATAAAATATTTTTTTACATTGTTAGTTAATACGATACTACTATGCCAAAGTTACAAAATTATGTATTTTTTCCTATGTTCTTATTAAAAGACCTTAAAATATATTATAAAGTTGTCTGTTTTCAAGCAAACATCGTTATTATTTGATATAGCGTTAATATAAGATGACAAATCGAATATAAA
>JALTDM010000361.1 GCA_027074135.1 Bacteroidales bacterium | reverse complement strand
GAAAGAGTAGATTGAACAAAAATATTTTTACCCGAAAACATCGCTTTTACCACCTTTTCTCCTTCTGAAGAAAAAAAGTAATACTTATTCCTCTGAAAATCCGTACGATATGAAAACACAGGGTAGTTCCCCTTAGCATAATTACAATTTTTAAAAACAACTTTATAACCTAAATTTTTATATTTTACTTTTCCGGAATTATTAAGATGTACATAAAAAACAAAAAAACTATCTGATTTTACAGCTGTTAGAAATGTTGAATCATTAATCGTAAACAAGTTATAATAATAATCCTTGTTAAACGGCAAATTAAGTTCTTTAATATTTATTTTTTCACCCTTAAGAGTTCCTAAATACAAATCTTTGTACATAGAAATCATTAATACCCGTGATGTATCATACTCTACAACTTGCACTATATATGAATTGAATTTAACGGATGCCGTTTCTTCCCATTCTCCAGAAATCTTTTTTAATATAGTTAAGCCGTCCAATCTTGTCAAAAAAACCTTGTTCGTATCATATCTTGATGAATAAAGAAATCTAAAAGAACCATCTGACTTATTTGTCTTAACAAAAGAAAAATTACTGTAGTCTTCCATCTTAAACACCTGATACACACCACTTACCAATACATCTCCATTTCTAACATTTTTAATATCAAAAAATTGAGTTTTTTTAAGATAATTTCCACTCAATTCATAATTTCTAAAATTATATTTTTCAGATATCTTATTATGTAAAGTAATCCTTTTTATGCCGCTAAATGAAACTCCATAAAGCAATGAATCTTTAACAATTAATGAATTTATAATATCTCCTAAATCATTTTCTTCATAATTTATTTTAAATACTCCAAACTTGTCATTAACTACAACAAAACCTTTAATTGTTCCCAAAAAAATATTTCCCTCATTGTCATGATTTATCGAAATTATATAATTATTCCTCAATAAATTTCGTTTATTCAGATAATAAGAAATACTAAGATCTTTATTTAAAACGGCCAAACCTTTTTTATTAGTTCCTACAAAAATTCTACCCCCGGGTATTGCATCAATGGTAGTAACCAAGCTTTTCCCCAACCATTTCAAAACAGGTGATTTAAATGTGTAAAACTTCTTTTTGTAAGGATTATACAACAAAATTTTATCATTCGTATTAATAGAAGAAAATAATAATAAAGTATCATTATATTCGGAACAACTTGTAAAAAATATGTTTTTTGTTTCTATAGTTGTATCAAACGGTTGTAAAGTACTATCTGATAATTTATAAAACCCTTTATTTAAAATTGACACAATAACATTACCTTTCCAATAAAATGACAAAGGAATTTGTTCAGGCACAGGGAAACTTTTTATCAGACAGCCTTCTTTATTAAATACAAATATCTTTCTAAAACCTATAAAATTAACATAATTCCCACTCACATATATTTTTCGGATCATTGTGAAAGTCTGAGCATAAACTTTCAAACTGTCTGATAAAATCACCTCTTTAAAAGCTCCAGCACTGTCTTTATAAAAATATCCGAAAAAATTATCCCCGCCCCAATAATATTTAGTTTGTACTGTATCAAAATAAATGCATCTGAAAGCTTTACCGTCATCCACATGAATAAACTCACTACCCGTATAAATCAAAGCACCTGAAGAAGTCAGTATCCACAACAATCCTTCAGGATCTCTTACCACCTTAAAAACTTGAGGACTTGAGTTATACTCTTTAGAAGTAAATACACGGGCTTCAGGAATTCCGTATTTTACTTGTGAAAAAATACCTAAATTTGTAGATGCTAAAATAAAAAGTAAAACAAAAACCTTTTTTATCATCATCATATTTTTCTACAAATTTATGAAAAACATAACACTTATAATAATTTTTTTCACCCTATTGTCTTGCTCCAAACAAAAACTCTCGGATAAAGCAGGACTTCGTATGCAGGAATTCGTGGAAAATATTTCTTCTTATGCCAAAGATTTAAAACCCGGATTCATAATTATTCCTCAAAATGGACCGGAACTTGCTTTCAAAGAACTTGATGAAGAAAACGGGTTGGACAATTCTTATATCAATGCTATAGACGGAATAGGCATTGAGGAACTTTTTTATAACGGCACTTATTCAACGGATAATTACAGGCTGGAACTTCTCAGAAAAATAGCTGCAAAAAAGCCTGTTTTGGTTTCGGAATATATAAATAACGATAATAATATTTCAGAAGCCTATAAAAAAGACTCTTCCGAGGGTTTTGTTTGCTTTGTCAGAACTAAAGACAATTATTATTACACGCAAATTCCCGATACAATTTTTGAAGAAAACTCAAACGATATAACAAAACTCGACCAAGTAAAAAATTACTTGTATCTAATTAATTACGACAACTTCAAATCAAAAAGAGCTTTTATTGACTCAATAAAACAAACAAATTACGACTTAATATTGATGGATTTGTTTTATAACGATGTTGCCTTTACAAGACAGGAAATAAACGAACTAAAAACCAAAGCAAACGGAGGGAAAAGACTTGTAATTTCATACATAAATATTGGAGCGGCAGAAAATTACAGATATTATTGGCAAGACGATTGGAGGCTTCATCATCCAAGTTGGCTGAAAAAGTCTTATGAAGGTTATGAAGACGAAATCTGGGTGAAGTTTTGGAAAGACGACTGGCAAGATATTATTTACGGCAACGATGACTCTTACATTAAAAAGATTATTGATGCAGGATTTGACGGAGCATACCTTGACAATGTTGAAGCATATTATTTTCTCTATTTTGACTAAAAGAATTTGGAATGAATATCCTTGAAATAAACAATCTAACTTTAAAATTGACAGGCAGCAAAAGAATACTTGTAGATAATCTAAGTTTTGACCTCGAAAAGAATACCATTCTGGGTATTTTGGGTGAATCAGGCAGTGGCAAATCACTTACAGCATTCTCCATAACCAAACTTTTACCTCCAACGATAGAAATATCATCCGGCAAAATACTTTTTAATGATGGTAATGGCATAATAAATTTGGCAGCCCTTACAAATAAAGAACTAAAAAAAATCAGAGGCGGAAAAATTTCAATCATCTTTCAAGAACCTATGACTTCTTTCAACCCGAGAATTAAACTCGGCAACCAAGTAAATGAAGTTCTTGAGCTTCACAAGCCCCACATTAAACCGAAAGACCGCAAACAAAAAACATTGCAACTGTTCAATGAAGTGGGCATATCTGAGCCCGAAAGAATTTATAAAAGCTATCCGTTTGAAGTCTCTGGCGGACAAAAACAACGCGTAATGATAGCAATGGCACTTGCAGCACAACCTTCCATAATAATTGCAGACGAACCCACTACAGCCATAGATATAACAGTTCAACGCAAAATCATAAACCTGCTTCTGAAACTAAAAGAAACGCACGACCTTTCAATTATTTTCATATCACACGACATCGGCGTACTTGCTAACATATCCGACAAACTATTGGTGATGTACAAGGGCAAAAAAGTAGAAGAAGGCTCGGTAAGCCAAATCCTACACAACCCTTCTTCAGCATACTCCAAAGGGCTCATTGCCTGTCGCCCGCCAATAAAATCCCGTCCCGAAAGATTACCTGTAGTTTCAGATTACTTACAAGGAAAAGAAATCCAATATCCCGAAAAAGAAATAAACAAATCCTATATCCTATCATCCCCACAAATTTTAAATATCAAAAACCTTACGGTCTCATACCCCGAAAAAGGATCATTCCTCTCAAAAGCCAAACGTAATACTGTTCTGAAAGACATTACCTTGGACATACACAAAGGTGAAACTCTAGGGCTAGTAGGTGAATCGGGAAGCGGTAAAACTACACTCGGACGCACTATCCTCAAACTCATAAAACCGGACAGTGGCGATATCCTTTACAATGGAAAATCCATTTTAACATTTACCGGCAAGGAATTAAAAAAATACAGAAAAGAAGTCCAACTCATCTTTCAAGACCCGTTTTCTTCACTAAATCCACGCCTCACAATCGGTGAAACAATCATGGAACCGATGATTGTACACAAACTTTACAACCGCAAAGAAAGTATATCCCAAACAAAAACACTTATGGAACAAGTTGGGCTGCCTACATCGTTTTTCGACAGGTATCCTCATGAACTTTCAGGCGGACAGCGTCAAAGAGTGGTAATTGCCCGTTCACTTGCGGTAAAACCAAAACTAATCATTTGCGACGAATCGGTTTCAGCTCTGGATGTGTCATTGCAAGCACAAATCCTAAACCTTATGAACGACCTTAAAGACGAATTTAACCTCACATACATATTCATCTCACACGACATTGCCGTAATCAAATATTTTTCCGACAGAATAGCTGTAATGAAAAACGGCAAAATTGAAGAAATAGGCTTTTCGGACGATATTTACTTTAATCCGCAATCGGAATATACAGCCAAATTGTGGAAAAGTGTGTTTGAGATATAATACTTCGAAAATGGAAAATAAAAAAGGGTAGGGGCTTTTTGACCCCTACCCTTTTTATATTAAATGAGTAAAGTTGATTATTCTTTGTTTTCTGAACCTTTGTTTTTATCCTTCGGTTCTTCTTTTTTTGTTTCGGCTTTAGGTTCAGCTTTAGGTTTTTCTTCAACTTTTGTTTCTTTCTTTGCTGAAGCCTTAGGCTCTTCAACTTTTGTTGTTTTAGTTTCTTCAGGTTTCGATGTTTTAGCTTCTGATGAGGTTGTTTTCTTTTTACTACCA
>JALTDM010000360.1 GCA_027074135.1 Bacteroidales bacterium | reverse complement strand
AAATTTCCGTTTTAGTTATTTCATTTGTATTGAAGTATAAAATTCCTGTGGTCGGGTTTGGGAAAGGATATATTTTACTTTTATTGTTTGCCACTTCAGTGATGAATACTCCGGGTTGGTATTCCAGGGCGCCTAGGTCTATTGCACTGCCGTATATTCTTGGCCTTCCGTACAGGTCGGTTTCGGGTATGTATGGTAGTCCGGCGGTGTCTCCCGCGTCAATGGCCGGAGATCCCGGTTGCGGGTACAAATTCATATTTTCCGTGTTTTGTCCGGGACCTATTCCCTGTGGCAGATTGTAAAACACCGGGTCGCTTTCCAAGCAGTTTATGCGGGTGTAACCACCGTGATAAGTATTGTTGTAGATAATACTGTTAGAGGTTGTAAATGTACATGATTCTAAGCATAAAAATTCGTCTTCATTATTGCAAATAGTATTGTTGTATATTTTTGCCGTTGATGTTTCATTATATTGCATTGTGAATGCATATTGGTTATTGCATATTATATTATTACAAATGTATAAGGAAGGGTTACCGTTAAAAAGCAATATTCCTCCACTTTTGTTGTTTATAATTATGTTGTTACAAATTAAAGTATTTTTACTTGCACTTATAGCACTATAAGGAGCTCCACCATAAGTTAAGAATCCGTTTTCTACAATATTATTTGAAAATACAATATATCCATTGTTGCCTCTCAGAAGAAAACCATAATAATAAAAGTCGTTTTTCCCGAAATAAGAGAATCTTACAAATTTGATAAACGAAGTATCTTGGTTGTATGTTGTAACATCAAAGTCTTTCCAAGCGCCTAATGTTGTGTCGGTGTCGGAAAAACCGGTTGTGTCGTTTATGGTAAAAGTTATCATACTGTCCGGTGTACCGATAGCCTTTATAGTTCCGAGTACATAAAGACCATAATGTCCTTGGAATTCTACCCTTACACCGGGTTTTATTATAAGTGTTTTCCCTGAATCAACCGTAATGTCTCCGTCAATAAGGAACGGAGAACCGTAAATACTCCATATCCCGCTTACGCTACCACCCGGTATGTGTGTTTGTGCTGCTGCCCAAAACGGTAAAAATGCTAAAATGAATATAATTTTTTTCATAGTCGGTGATTATTCCTATGCTAATATCAATGCAATTTCGTCAATTTTTTTACTTAACAAAATTTTTTAGGTATCTATTTCCATTTTTACACATTTTCCTCTATTACGGCAATCCGTTTTTTCCCGTCCATTTTAACGGTAAGTCCGTTTTCATATCGCACATGGATAATATAATTTCCTTTATGCACAACTGTAGCATCATATAGTTTTTCCCACTTGATAAACCCCTTACTTGCTTGTTGGTTAACCGACAAATATCCTACATTCATTGAAATCACATTGTGGAAAAAGTGTGACCCGAGAGAAGCATCAAGCGGAAAGCCTTCCAAATCCGTTTCTACAATAACTTTTGCCCGCGAAATGTCAGACCAAACCACAGGTATCCCAATAAACCTGTCGCGGGTTCCCCACCTGCCCGGACCTATTAGCACATAGTTTATATTCTGTTCTTTCATTTTGGCGTTGTATCCAGCTATCTCTTTTGCAATTTCTACGGTTTTTGTTTTATCAAACTTTTTCACATCTACAAACAAAATATCTTTCAAGTTGTCAATTTTGCCGTTTCCTACACTTTTGCCGGCATAAACAATTAATCTATCTTTTTTTAGCTCGTTTTCATCAATCTTGAAATCTTCTTCATTAGCTAACAAAGGTTTTATTTGCAGCAGATAAAAAGAAGCACGCCCTTCTTCGTACTTAGTAAGATCAACCGCAAACTCTATTTCAACAGGAGCCCCCATTGCTTCTTTGACTACATCTAACATAACCGATATTGTATCTGCAAGCGGTATATAATTGTATTTCAATATATTGGCAAAATTCAATATACGCGGACCACTATAACTCAATCCCGGACGTATTATATCGTTTTGGTAATCATAAACAGAGGCAAGATGTTTTAACGTACCATGCTTTTCTGCTTCGGAAATATCAAGTTTTGTAAGACCTGCTGTTTCTCCCTCTAGTAAATTTATATATTCTCGAGACAAATCTACTGCATAGAAGTGATTCTGAGAATTTTTCAATAATTGTTCTTTTGGTAAAATGTCTATTTGTGGGTGTTTGGGAGAAAATCTGTATGCTTTTTCTCCATCTACCACATACTGTCCCAATCCCAAGGCTATTACGGCAAATCCGTCTTCCGGCTGCATATGCGAAATAGGATAAAAATTGTACGACTGCGCAACTCCGCTTATGTGCGGATAATAATATTTGTCAACCTTACGGCCTACTACTTCTTGCAAAACAACAGCCATTTTTTCTTCTTCTATTTTATAATTTATTGCTTCTATATAATTTATAGATTCTTCTGAAAAGATAGAAGCATAAACCAATTTTATTGCATTTGCCAATTGCATAAGCCTGATTTCCGGATTAAAATGACTGTTAGGAACAATGTAAGTCCTAAATACTCCTGCAAACGGCTGCATAAGTGAATCTTCAAACAAACTTGATGAACGCACCGCAATAGGATTATCAATCGTTTGCACAATAATTTTCAATTTGTCCATTAAATCATCAGATAACTTGGATGATACAAATAGTTGTTGTATCTCTTCATAACTTGGGGTGTCTCCATATACCACATCAATAAGCTCATTATCCTTCAGAAACAGGTCAAACTCATCTGTACCTATTATTGCCGTACGTGGGCTACGGATATTTATTTCACCGACAATACTACTAAAATCAAAATTATACAATAGAGTATTTATAAATAAAATCCCACGTCCCTTACCACCTAAATTACCGGAAGCAAGGCTAACAATATTACTTTCCTCCTTCATATCCTTGCTTGAAAATTGCACTAACTTACCTCGTTTGTTCCGTAATCTAAACTCGTGGATAATTTTAAGCAAATATTCTCTTAATTCCTCCATTGTGGTAAACTCATTTACCGTAATTTTACTTAATAATTTTCCCAAATCTATCTCACCCTGTGCCATAAGCCATTGGGAAAAATGATGTCGGGAAGCATGATAATACAGGGTATCAACCGGTACTACTGAAAGTAAATCGAAAAATTCTTCAAAACTTCTTGCTTTTGCAATCTGCTTACCGTTTTTATCTCTAAAAATAAAATCTCCAAATCCTAAGTAATTTTGCATAAACACTCTTATGTTATGCAAAAGTTTATCACTATTTTTGTTGATGAAATATATTTTAAGCTTTTCAGCCTTTTTTCGGTTTTCTTCATTAGAAGACTGAATGATAATAGGTAAATCGGGAAGTTCTTTTCTAAAACTTTCAGCAAGTAAAAATCCTGCCTCTTTATTTTTTTTCCCACACTTATAAAATTCAACATCTGTAATCAAAGTCAACAAATCATTTTTATATTTTCTCAACACTTTTTGGGCATCTTCATAGTTTGTGACCATAACTATACGTGGCCTTGAACGTAATTTCAGCAACTTGTACAATTCATCTGATGAAGATTCGGACAATACACGTCTCGTTTGTTCCAACACTAAATGGTATAATTGAGGTAAATATCGTGAATAATACTTTTCATTATCTTCCACCAACAAAATCACTTTTACAATACCATTACCAACCTTTACATCGTTCTTCAGATTTTGAGAATCTTCCAATAACTTAACCATTGCAAAAAATATACGCGAATCCCCATTCCAAACAAACGTCCTATCCACTTTGTTTTGCGGAAGTTTTTCCCTGTAATATTTTATATCACGGTTGTTATTCAAAAGCAAAAAAATAGGTATCAACGGATTTATTTTACGAATAAGTTTGGTTATCTTAACAGGATTTTCTTTATTTAACCCAGTAATTATTATCACTAAATCATATTTGCGTTTATCTAACTCTTCTCTCACTTCATCCTCGGTAGTAACTCCTGTAATTCTAGGTAAATGAATTAAATTAAGATTGTGATACTCCCCAAAAATACGATCAATGAGACGTCCTTCACTTTCTATTGAAAAGGCATCATACATTGTAGCTACAAGCAGAATCTCTTTTACCTTAAAAGGCATCAAATCATGAAAAAAATCCCTTGTAGCATTTTGTTTCTTCAAAAAGTTGTAAAGAATTTTATGTGTTAAATCTTTATTCGAGCTCATTACACACTATATTTTATTATGTTATTATGCAAAGATAGTTTAATTTACTATGAACATTCATCTTGTTAACAATAAAAATATGGAAAAACTTGTTTGCTATATTGTAATTTAATTACAGTATTATACAACTACACGAAACAATAATGAAGTAACTATGTTTCGCTACTAGCCTAGCTCTTTTATTCACGATACCTTTTATTACCAATAATTTCACCTGCACAAGGAATCTTTATTTATAAGTTATTAGTTGCTACTCGTTTATATAATTTTTTATAATTAACTAATCCACAAATTAATAAAATTATCCCATTTAAACCTAACTGCTTTAATTTTCGTTCATTCTCGATACAAAATTGCACCACAACAATAATTTACAAATATTACATTTTTTCAATACATTACTGACAAATATCATTTTTGGCAAATATCCAATCGTATATTTTTGAAAAATGAAATTATAAAAATCCGCAAAAATGAATACAACCGAAATCAATTTTAATAAAGTATCGAAAATACTGAAAGCCTTATCACATCCAATGAGAATTAAAATTGTAAAAATA
>JALTDM010000359.1 GCA_027074135.1 Bacteroidales bacterium | reverse complement strand
TTGCAATATACACATCGCTTTTAAGTTTCGAGATGTCGCAGGTGTTTGAGTCGTAGAAGGTTTTAATCAATTTCCCGTTTAAGTCGTAAATTTCCGTTTTGGTTATTTCTGTTGTATTGAAATAGAAAATTCCCGTGGTCGGGTTTGGGAAAGGATATATTTTACTTTTATAGTTTGCCACTTCAGTGATGAATACTCCGGGTTGGTATTCCAGGGCGCCTAGGTCTATTGCACTGCCGTATATTCTTGGCCTTCCGTACAGGTCGGTTTCGGGTATGTATGGTAGTCCGGCGGTGTCTCCCGCGTCAATGGCCGGAGATCCCGGTTGCGGGTACAAATTCATATTTTCCGTGTTTTGTCCGGGACCTATTCCCTGTGGCAGATTGTAAAACACCGGGTCGCTTTCCAAGCAGTTTATGCGGGTGTAACCGGCATTGTAAGTATTGTTGTATATTATGCTATTGGATATGGTAAAAGTACAATTTTCAAGACAGAAAAAGACTTCTTCATTATTACAAATTGTGTTGTTGTATATTTTTGCTATTGATGTATCATAATACTGCATTGTAAAAGCGAAATTGTTATTGCAAATTATATTGTTGCAAATGTATAAAGTTGGTGTCCCATCTGGTAGGTTTATACCTCCACCTTTGTTATTCATAATTATGTTATTACAGAGCAAAGTATTTTGAGTTGGATTTATAGTACTTAAGGGTGCAGACGCATTGTAAGGTGAGTAACCGTTTTGTACAATATTATTTGAAAATACAATATATCCATTGTTGCCTCTCAGAAGAAAACCATAATGATAAAAGTCATTCTTTCCGAAATAAGAGAATTTAACAAATTTGACATAAGAAGTATCTTGGTTGTAGGTGGTTACATCAAAGTCTTTCCAAGCACCCAAAGTTGTGTCGGGGTCGGAAAACCCGGTAGTATCGTTTATGGTAAAAGTTATCATACTGTCCGGTGTACCGATAGCCTTTATAGTTCCGAGTACATAAAGACCGTAATGTCCTTGGAATTCCACCCTTACGCCCGGTTTTATTATCAAGGTTTGTCCCGAGTCAACAGTAATGTCTCCTTCTATCAGGTAAGGAGAACCGTTAATATCCCATACTCCGCTTACACTACCGCCGGGTATGTGTGTTTGGGCACCTGTCAAAAACGGTAAAAATGCCAAGATGAATATAATTTTTTTCATAACCGTAATTTTAATTTGCTAATGTGCTAATGAACTAATTTGTTAATTATATAATTCTCACATTTTCACATTATCTCATTATTACATTAACACA
>JALTDM010000358.1 GCA_027074135.1 Bacteroidales bacterium | reverse complement strand
GAAAAAAATCTTATTTTCAGTCAAAATTTTCATCAAAACAACAAGTAATTTTGATTTTCAAAGTAATACAAAAAAAACGAGACTGCCAATGAAATAGAGATATATACCATTTTTATTGTACTGATTATTCATAATTTTATTGCATTGGATTTCCCAATGAAAAGCCTTATCAATTCCCCTTACAACAAATAATGACCCCTACTTTTGAAGAGCACCGGTTCTTGTTTTACAAGTTCTTTAATTCTTTAAGAATAGCTTGTTCAATGTCGCTTTCTATCTTGTCGTAACTTATTTTGTCAAGTTTTTTGCCTGTTACTTTTTCGTAAAGTTCTATGTAACGGTCACTTACATTTTTCACCACTTCATCTGTAAACTCGGGAAGTTGGTCTCCTTCCCAGCCTTGGAATCCGTGTTCCATAAGCCATTCACGCAAGAATTCTTTGGATAATTGTTTTTGAGGTAATCCTTTTTTGAAGTTTTCTTCGTACAAGTCTGCATAAAAATACCTGGATGAATCCGGAGTGTGAATTTCATCAATCAAATAAATTTCACCGTCTTTTTTGCCGAATTCATATTTTGTGTCAACCAAAATGAGCCCGTGTTTTGCTGCAATTTCAGTTCCGCGTTCAAAGAGCTTGTATGTGTATTCTTCCAGCAATTTGTATTCATCTTCAGGGATAATTCCTTGGAAGATAATTTCTTCGCGGGAAATTTCTTCATCGTGTCCTGTTTCGGCTTTGGTAGTAGGAGTGATTATTGGTTTTTCAAATTTTTGATGTTCCCTCATTCCGTCAGGGATAGGTACACCTGATATTTTTCTTTTACCTGCTTTGTAAGCTCTCCAAGCACTGCCGGTAAGGTATCCGCGAATAATCATTTCAATCGGGTAAGGTTCACATTTGTGTCCTATTGTAACCATCGGGTGAGGAGATGAGATTTTCCAGTTTTTCACAATATCCTTTGTAGCATCCAAAAACTCAACTGCTATTTGATTAAGTACTTGTCCTTTGTAAGGTATAGCTCTCGGCATAATCACATCAAATGCCGAAACCCTGTCAGACACCACCATTACGAGGTAATCGTCATTGATTGTATAAACATCTCTTACTTTTCCTCTGTAAAATTGTGTTTGCCCGGGAAAATTGAAATTGGTTTCTTTTAACGCTTTCATTTTTTGTTTGTTGATAAATTTTGCCACAAAAATATATCCTTTCCTCAAAAAAATGACAACATAAGCAACTTTAATAGTTATATTTGAGTTTAACAAAGAAAGGGTTGATAATGAGATTTTTAAAAATTTTACACACATATTTACTTATTTTCTTTATTCCCTTTGCTACAATGGCCCAAACTACCATTTGGACGGAGGATTTTAGTACAAGTTCAAATTATACGGTAACTTTAGGAGGTGAAGGAAGTAATGGAGATGATAATTATTTTTTTAGGACAGATGGGTCAAACATAAATGTGAGTTACACTGGTAATAACGGTTATTTTTTTGCAGCACAAGATATTGATGACGGAGGATGGGCAGGAAGTGCAGCTCCGTCAGAACTAACTTGGTCAAATATAGATATCTCCGGCTATGATAATCTTAGTTTTTCAGGATTGTTTGCCTCTGCTGCTACAAATAAAATTGATGCTTCTGATTATGTTTATGTAGAATACCGAATTGACGGAGGAAACTGGACAAAATTAATTGAGTTTGAAAATGATGGAACAACTTATAACACTTATTTTCTTGAAGACACTGATTTTGATGGAACAGGAGACGGGACACAACTTACTTCAACATTCCAAAATTTTACAAAATCTATTTCAGGAACAGGAAGTAATCTTGACATAAGGATAAGGGTTTCTGTAAACAGTGGTGGAGAAGATTTTGCTTTTGACGAGTTCAAAATTGAAGGGGATGCTGTTTCTTGTACTGCACCTACAACACAAGCGTATGATATTTCTTTTTCGGATGTCACGGAAAGTTCTTTTACTATTTCTTGGACTTCAGGCAATGGCAGCAACAGAATTGTAAAAATAAATACATCGAATTCATTTACAGATCCTGCCGATGGAACGGAATACACTGCCAATTCAACATATTCGGGTTCTGGAGAACAAGTTGTATATAACGGCAATGGCAATTCGGTAACAGTTGACGGATTAAGTCCGGGCACAACTTACTGGATTAGAATTTACGAATATAATTGTTCGGGTTCCAATACGGTTTATAACACTTCAACCGCCTCAAACAATCCAAACTCACAAACAACACTCACTTGTGACGAGCCTACCTCACCATCTACAGACTTAACTTTTAATAATGTTTCCACAAATTCAATTACTGTTTCTTGGACAGAGGGTAACGGTACTTATCATCTTGTTGTTGTCAGGGAAGGGACTGCTGTTACTTCCACACCTGTTGATGGTACTACATATACCGCAGATAATACTTTTGGAAACGGCAGTGATATCGGTTCGGGAGAGTATGTTGTTTATGCAGGAGACAATAATTCGGTGACTGTTTACGGTTTACAAGACAGCACCCGATATTATTTCAGAATTTTTGAATTTAACTGCAGCGGGGGTAATGAAGATTATCTTGTTTCATCTTATGCCGAAGGTGATACCATTACGCAAAACATTCCCGATCCTGCTATTCTTGAAAGAGGAGATATTGCCGTGGTGGGACTTTGCTCTAATATTAGTACTTGTGTGTCCGGCACTAATCCCGGTGATGACGAAATTAGTTTTGTTTGTTTTAAGGATATAACCCCCGGAACAGTGATAGATTTAACTGACAATGGTTGGCAACGGGAAAATGCAGATGAATGGGGTAATACAGAAGGATACTACAGGATAAAAAGAACAGGTAATACAATTACAGCAGGTACGGTTATAACAATAAGATTACACAACTCATCTCCCTATGTAGAAGGCGTTTTCCCTGATAATGATTGGAGTCTGGATATCCAAACTGGCAGTTTGATCATGAACTCCAATGGTGACCAGATTTTTTTTATGCAAAATGGCACGTGGAATAATGGAACCACAGGCAACCATGACGCCACCTATGATGGAACGATACTTTTCGGCTTTAACACTAATGACAGTTGGTTGGATTTTGGGCAGAGCACACAGGAGTCAGGATTGCCTTATCAAATGGAATGCTTTAGTATGTTGCCTAATACTGCCAGCGATTATTTGAAATATACGGGACCAATGTCGCCAGCTTCTCAAATGGAGTGGATTGGGCGAATAAATGATAATAATAATTGGACAGCTTATTCGGGATGTGCAGATTATTATTCTGCAACGCCTGATTATACCAATGGCGATACATTACAAATTACAACTACCTATATGTATAGCGAATTTAAGTGGTTTGGCACCCGAGACAGTAGTTGGTTTAATTGTGGAAACTGGAGTACTTTACGTGTTCCCGAATATGATAATGATGTAGAAATACCTAATACATCACAAGTGCAAAATAATATTTACATAGAAGCAGGAGAAACCGCAGAATGCAAAAATTTGGTCTTGAATCATCCCGATTATAAAATTATAGCTGAAGGTTCGTCCGACAGAGTATTAAAAATAAACGGAACATTGACAATAAATGCGGGAACATTGGATTTTGACGATGGCAATCAGTCAACTCAAGACGGGATAATCTATCTGAAAGGGGATTGGATAAACAATGATACCGTAACTTCATTCTTACCCGGCAATTCCATTGTTTATTTTAATGGAGCAACAACTCAGAACATTTCCGGAACAAGTAAAATAAATAATTTCCACACATTAAATATTTCTTCGGGGACAACCTTAAATTCTGAAGGCAGGAATATAATAATGTACGGAGACTGGATTGACAACGGAAGTTTTACGGAAGATACATCAACTGTATTTTTTGAAGGTACGGCACCTCAAACAATAAATGCTGTTTCTCCAGAAACATTTCATAAATTGAATTTCGCCAATGATACTATAGTTACATTGAATACTGATATTGCTGCAGATGATACACTTTTCTTGGATTCGGGTATTGTAGCATTAAACGGACATACCTTGACCATAAACAAACAAATGATGAGAATTAAAGGTATGTTTTCAGGAACAACTTCATCCAACATAAGCATAAACATTTCAGGTTCACTTTACGACAGTTTATATTTTATATCATCCGGTAGAATGCTGAGCAACCTTGACATTACTGCAAATGGCATTGTAGTACTTGGTACTGATTTAGCAAGTTACGGACAACTTTCATTGTCCTCGGGAGCTATTTTGGTGTTGAACGGTAATCATTTGACATTGAACGGTACTGTCAGCGGAACAGGGCTACTACGAGGTGATAATAATGCTACGCTTACAATTGGTGGCTCAGGTTCTCTTGGTACATTATATTTTGAAACTTCAAATAATGAGGTTGATACACTTACAATAAACCGCACATCCGGATCTGCAACTTTAGGTACGGATTTGAATGTATTATCATTGTTGGATTTAACTAACGGGATAATTTATACCGGAACTAATAAGCTGATTGTGCAAAATGATAATCCTACTTCAATTGCAAATTATAATACAGGAAGTTACGTAGACGGAAATCTGAGGAGATATGTTCAAAGTACGGGAGATTATGTATTTCCTGTAGGTGACGGGAATTATGAAATTGCCGATTTGAATTTGAATTCATCATCGGGTATTAGTTATTTTGATGCAAAATTTACCCATCCCACATCATTCAACACAGATATTTCATCTCTCGGATTGGTTTTAAACGGAACACCGGTTACAACTTTGCTTGATTACGGCTATTGGACTATTACACC
>JALTDM010000357.1 GCA_027074135.1 Bacteroidales bacterium | reverse complement strand
GAGGTGTATATTATTATAATAAAGGTCAAGTAAAACGTGTAGTTAATTCTATTATGGGATATAATATATATACTTCTTTTTACGATTCTTCTGTTTTTTATGTTAATACTTATGATGGTGTTGTAATGTTAAAATTTAAAGATGGTAGTTGGGAAAACCCTGTTTTTGTAAAATTGGGAAATTCTGTTATTTATACATATGAATATGACAAAAATAAATTGTATGCTGTAGCACGTAATAATTGGGTTGTAAAAATTAATTTTAATGTCAAAAATGGAACGCCATTTATAAAAAAAATAAAATTAAAAAAGGAAGGGGAACTTTCTTTTTTTATGATAAATGATACGTTGTTTACGTTTTCCAGGGACAAAAAAAATGCAATAAAGGTTTTGTATCTAGATACTCTCACGGATAGTCTAAAAGACTGGCATTATAAAGTAAAACTATCTAAGTATTCATTTACAGAAGAAGTTCTACCAACTTATTCTGAAAGATATAGGTTAAGTAAACAAAAGATATACATTTTACCAAGTGGTAATTATTTTACAAAATTAATTATAAGAAGAGATACAATTTTTTTAGATAATCATTCTTTCAGGTCTTTAAAAAGCAAAGGAATTTTCAACATTTATGTTGATAATGATGAAAACTTAGTTTGGGGTGTTTCTGCAGATGTTTTATATAATTTCCCTAAAAATTACTATAGACAAGTTATTCCTTTTAATTGTATAATTAAATCTGTTAAAACGATTGGAGATTCGATTTTAGCATTAAATAATACGAACCCTAATGTTATTTTACCGTATAATTATAATACTGTTTTCTTTTCATTTGTTTCTCCTTTTTTCGAAGTTCCTGACAAAATAGAATATTCTTATTTTTTAGAAGGCTTTGATGAGAAGTGGAGTCCTTGGGGAAGCGAAACCTTTACAAAATATACTAATCTTCCTCAGGGAGAATACATTTTTAAAGTAAAAGCAAAAAATGTTTATGGAGAGGAAAGTAAAATAGCAACTTTTCGTTTTACAGTTTTACCGCCGTGGTATATGACATGGTGGGCTTATATTCTTTATTTGTTGGGAGGTGCAGGGCTGGTTGCATTAATTGTTTGGTTAAACTTTAAACGGTTGTTGGGTGCAAAGAAAAGGTTAGAGAAGATGGTGAAAGAAAGAACTATGGAAATAATAATTCAAAAAGAAGAAATTGAGGCACAAAGAGATCAGATATTGGAGCAAAATAAACTTATAACAAAACAAAAAGAAAACCTTGAAGTCATAAATGAAAAATTAACCGATAGCATTGAATATGCAAAAAAGATACAGAATGCTGTATTGCCTGATGAAAATAAACTAAAAGAATTATTTAAAGATGCATTTGTATTTTTTAGACCGAAAGATATAGTTAGTGGAGACTTTTATTGGTTCTACGAAATTAAAGATGATGATGTTATAGTCGCATTGGCTGATTGTACGGGTCACGGGGTTCCCGGAGCTTTTATGAGTATGATAGGAATAAGTTTGCTGAATGAATTGGTAATGGACAGAAAATTACATTCTCCGGCAGACATATTACGAGAATTACACAAAAGTGTATTAAAATCTTTACAAGGGCGGAATGATGAGAATACGTTTGATGGTATGGATATAGCAATTATCAGGGTAAATAAAAAAGAAGGTTTTATAGAGATTTCTTCTGCCAATCAATATGTATTCTTATTTGGAGAGGGTAGTGTAGAGATTTACGAAGGAGATTTGTTTTCCATAGGCGATCCATTTGCCAAAGGAGATATAAGTTATAATAGTAAAAAATATGATTTAGCTTCAGATATAAGTTTAATTTACCTATCTTCAGACGGATACTTAGACCAATTTGGAGTGGAAAGTAAGAAAAAATATTCTGTTAAACGGTTTGTGAAATTGTTGAGTGAAATAAAAAGTTATCGGTTGGATAAGCAAAAACAGATATTAGAAAAAGAATTTGACATTTGGAAAGGAAAAAATCAACAAATTGATGATGTCTTGGTTGTCGGTATTAAATTGGAATAATTTTAAAATACTACATGTTATATTTTTTTATTCTTATCAAATCGGTTATTAAATATTAATTAAATTTGCAAAATAATTTAATGTTAATGAAAGCCTGGTCAATTTTTTTATACTTATTATTTACTTTTTTCTTGTCTGGAGTTACAAAATCCCAGATGAGGTATGGATTACCTCCATACAAGATTTTTACGGTCGACGATTATAAATTACATCCTCAAACGTGGGCAACAGCTCAATTGAGAGATGGTAGGATAGTAATAGGCACTTCGGGAGGGATAGTAGTATATGATGGTAATAAATTTACTCCAATATTATCAGGGGAAATTATAAGAGTACTTAAAGTAGATACTATTTCCGGTGAGGAAAGAATTTATTATGGTGGTGATGATGTTTTTGGTTACTTAAAATTAGATTCTCTTGGGAATTATGTGCAAACTTCTTTATCAGATAGTTTACCTGAACAATATAAAGATTTTGTAGTAACTCTGGGAATAGAGCGAATAGGGAATACAACATATATTTCTTGTCTAAAACGACTATTTATTTTTAAAGATGATACATTATACAAGACAATTGCAGCACCCAAAAACAGTATGTTTTTTTATTTGTTTAAGATTTATAATCGATTCTTTTTGTATGATAATACACAGGGGATATTAGAAATTCAAAATGATACATTAGCAAAATTACCTAATACCGGATTTTTGGCTTATCGGGGAATAAATTATATATTTCCTGTCGGGAATGGTAAAATTTATATTATTGCTGCAAGACCTTATCAAATATATATGTATAATTTGAATACAGATTCAATTTCTTTAGTGCATACCGGTTTAGATCGCTACTTATTGGAAAATGGAATGGGAGATATTTTAAAACTGAGAGACGGTCGTTGGGTAATAGGAACAATTACGGGAGGTCTTGTTGTTACAAATAAAGATTTTTCTCCTCTTTTTATAATGAACTCAACAAATTCATTAGAGGATAATTACATTTCCGGATTATTTTTAGATAATCAAGATAACATATGGTTTACTTCTAACAATGGATTTGGGGTTATTTATTATCCGAATGAAATATTTAAAATAAGCAATAAAAAAGCCGGAATAAAAAATATTCCCACCAATCTAATTCGTGAGCGAAACTATATGTACATTAGTACTTTAGAATATTTCTCCAAATATAAGTTAGATTCTTTCCCAACATTAAAAAATAATTTTTTGGGTATAAATAAAAAGTCAAATGAGGTTTATAGAGGGCAGGTGATGGATTTTCAAAAGGTAGGATATAATGAGTTTGTGATAACAGGGAGGTTTGGAGCTTATTATATAAAAAATGATCAACCTAAACTTATTGATTCTTCTTTTATTGGATATAATTTGCTGATGTCCAGATATGATTCTTCTCTAATTTATACAAGTACTGTTGATGGGCTTGTTGTTTTAAAAAAAGAGTGCGGTGAGTGGAAAAAATTAAATGGTATTAAGTTTAATTCAAACGGAACATTAATATATGAAACAAAACCACGTCAAGTTTACATTGCTTTGAGGAATCACATTTTTAAGAAAATTGTTTTTGATTCCAGTTTTACAAAATATACGGTAAAAAATATAAATTTTAATAATTATAATGTAGGTTTCCCTCCAAGTTTATTCTCTTTGGATGACACTTTATTTTTGTTTTATGATGATAATAATCGTACAAAAGTTTTGTATCTGGATGAAACAAAAGATACGTTGTTGGATTGGCATTATAAGGTGAAATTTGAGCATAACTCAGATAATTATTCTTTCCCAGGATATTATGACAACAGTTTCTTGAAAAAAGATACCACATATATTTTCTTATCAGGTTATTATTTTACGCGTGTTCGTATCCATGCCGATACTATTTATTTAGACAATAAGGATTTCAGATCTATAAAGACTAAGGGTCTTTTTAATATCTATTACGATAAAGATGAAAAGTTGGTATGGGGTATTTCTACAGATTATTTATATAATATACCTTTCAATTATGAGCATGATACAAAACCTTTTAATTGTTTAATAACATCTGTTTATACGGCTAAAGATTCTTTGCTTGCCATAAATAATGTAAATCCTTTAACTGTATTGAGTTATAAATTTAATACACTTACTTTTAGTTTTGCTGCACCTTATTTTGAACGCTCGGATGCAATAACATATTCATATTTCCTTGAAGGATTTGATAATGAATGGAGTACTTGGGATAAAGAAAGTTTTACAAAATACACAAATTTACCTCCCGGCGATTATACTTTTATAGTAAAAGCCAAAAATGTTTATGGAGAAGAAAGCCGTGAAGCAACATTCACGTTTACAATATTGCCACCGTGGTATATGACTTGGTGGGCATATTTATTATATGTAATACTGGGTATTGGACTTATAATTATTGTTGTTAAATTATATGTCAGAAGACTAAAGGCAGCAAATGAACGATTGGAAAGAATAGTAGCAGAAAGGACAAAAGAGTTAAGAGAAAAGAATCTAGAACTACAAGAAAAAAATGAGTTGATAACCAATAGTATAGAGTATGCCAAAAAAATACAAGATGCTATCTTGCCTTCAGAGAATTATTTGCGAAAAGTTTTTCCCGAATCATTTGTTTTGTTTTTTCCTAGAGACATTGTAAGTGGGGATTTCTTTTGGCTTTATAAAATAAATGATAACGAAACAATAGTTGCTATTTCAGATTGTACGGGACACGGTGTCCCCGGTGCTTTTATGAGTATGATTGGTAATACGTTGTTAAACGAGATTGTTAAGGAAAAAAGAATTTTTGATCCCGATGAGATTCTTAATTTGATGCACAAGGGGATTATAAATTCCTTGCAAGAAAGAGGTAAGTCTGAAATTACAGCAGATGGGATGGATATTGTGGTATGTAAGATAAATACAGAAGAAAAAGCTATCGAAATAGGTTCTGCTAATCAAAACGCTTTCTTATTTTTGGACGGTCAACTTATAACATGTTACGGAGACCCGTATTCCATCGGAGATCCTTTTGCAAAACAGGGCATTGTGCAGTTCAATAAATTTAAAATGACCTACAAGGAGCAAGCAATGATTTATCTTACTTCCGACGGATATTACGATCAATTTGGAGGAGAAGAAAATAAAAAATTTACAATAAACAGGTTTATTAGTTTACTTAAAGAAATTAATACTATGCCTATTGAAGAACAAAAAAATAAACTTGTTGAAAATTTAATGGCTTGGAAGAAATCTAAAGAGCAGATAGATGATATAATTATTGTAGGTATAAGACTTAATGATAAAATGTAGAAAATTGTTACCTTTGTGACAACATTTTAAAAAATTTGCTTATGAAATTACTAGAAGGGAAAGTAGCAATTGTAACAGGAGCATCAAGAGGTATTGGTAAGGCAATAGCTATAGCTTATGCTAAAGAAGGCGCCAATGTTGCTTTTACCGATATTGTAAAAGATGAAAATTTTGAAAATACGGAAAAAGAATTAAATGCTCTTGGAATAAAAGCAAAAGGATATGTGGCTGATGCCGGAGATTTTGAAGGATCGCAAAAAGTTGTGGAAGAAATTCTGAAGGACTTCGGTACGGTTGATATTCTTGTAAATAATGCCGGAATTACCCGTGATAACCTTTTGATGAGAATGACGGAAGAACAATGGGACTTGGTGATTAGAGTAAACCTAAAGTCTGTATTTAATATGACAAAAGCTGTACTTAGAACAATGATGAAGAACAGGAATGGTTCTATTATAAATATCAGTTCTGTTGTAGGTGTGGCAGGTAATGCAGGTCAAGCAAATTACTCGGCATCAAAAGCCGGTATTATAGGTTTCACAAAATCCGTGGCAAAAGAACTCGGCTCCAGAAATATCAGGAGTAATGCAATTGCTCCCGGATTTATTATGACAGATATGACAAAGAAATTGCCCGAAGATGTAAAAAAAGAATGGTATAAGAATATACCGTTAGGTAGAGGTGGTGAACCAGAAGAAGTTGCTAAAGTTGCCGTGTTCTTAGCATCAGATTTGGCTTCTTATGTAAGTGGTCAAGTAATAAATGTTTGTGGTGGAATGCAAACTTAATTTTGAAATATGAAAAAAGATAATTTAGGTCCTATAGGAAGATTGATGGGGCTGCGGTATAAGGCACATCCGTGGCACGGCATTGATGTCGGTGATGATGCACCGAATATTGTAACTTGTTATATAGAAGTTGTGCCTACCGATACCGTGAAATACGAAGTAGATAAAGTTTCAGGTTTTCTTAAGATAGATCGTCCGCAAAAATTTTCCAATACAGTACCTGCTTTATATGGTTTTATTCCGCAAACTTTTTGCGGTGATAAGATGGCTCGATTTGCTGCCGATAAATCGGGTAAGAGTAATGTGATAGGTGATGGAGATCCGTTGGATATATGTGTATTAACCGAAAAAGAAATCACGCATGGTGATATTTTGGTTAAGGCAAAGCCAATAGGAGGGTTAAGGATGTTTGACAAAGACGAAGCGGATGATAAAATAATAGCGGTGCTGAAAAATGATGCGGTTTACGGAAGCTTTAATGATATAAGCGAGTTGCCCGAAGGGGTGGTAAACAGGCTTAAGCATTATTTTTTGACATATAAAATGCTTCCGGGTGAAGAGCCTACTTCAGAAATAACAAATGTTTACGGAGTGGAAGATGCTCTGAAAGTTATAGAATTTTCTATAGAAGATTACAATGACAAGTTTGAAAGTCTGTACGATATTACAAAAATTTGAAAAAAAACGGCAAAAGTATTTTGGTATTAAAAAAAGCATTATCTTTGCAACCGCATTTTTTAATGTTCATTGACCGGTGGTGTAACAGGCAACACGTCTGATTTTGGTTCAGAAGAGTCCAGGTTCGAGTCCTGGCCGGTCAGCAGCCGCAGCAAGTTTTTTTATGCTTGTTGCGGTTTTTTTGTATTAAGTATTTTTTAGTTTCACCAAAGGAAGTTAACTTTGTGTGAGCAATTTTTTTATTACCTCAAAAATAAAAAGCTATGGGAAATAACATTTTAAAAGGAAAAAAAGGAATTATATTCGGAGCATTGGACGAAAAATCAATAGCATGGAAAGTAGCAGAAAAAGCATACGATGAAGGTGCACAATTTGTACTTACCAATGTTGCAACTGCCGAAAGATTCGGAAAAGTAAAAGAACTTGCCCAAAAAACCAATTCTGAATTTATTGCTGCCGATGCTACAAAACCCGAAGAATTGGAAGAACTTTTTAAGAAATCTATGGACATACTCGGCGGTAAAATAGATTTCGTTCTTCATTCCATCGGTATGTCAATGAATATCAGAAAAGGACTTCAATATCACGAGTTGAATTATAACTACTACATGAAAACACTTGATGTGTCTGCTATATCTTTCCATAAGGTAATGCAAACAGCATTCAAACTTGATGCAATGAATAAAGGCGGCTCAATAGTTGCTCTTACATATATTGCTGCACAAAGGACATTTTACGGCTACAATGATATGGCAGATGCAAAAGCACTGCTCGAATCAATAGCGAGAAGTTTCGGATATATTTTCGGCAAAGAAAAGAAAGTGCGTGTAAATACTGTTTCTCAAAGTCCGGTTAGAACAACTGCTGGGCAAGGTATTAAACAATTCGGCTCATTGTTCGATTATGCCGAAAAAATGTCTCCACTCGGCAATGCTGACGGTGAAGATGCTGCAAATTTGGTTGTGATGTTGTTCTCCGATTATACTAAGAGAATAACAATGCAAAACATATATAACGACGGCGGTTTCTCGTCAATGGGTGTAAGTGAGGATTTTATTGACTAAAACTGTAGGACTATGGGAAAAACAACATACCTTACCAGGGAAGGATATAATAAGTTGAAAAAAGAGCTGGAAAAACTGCTGGAACAGCGTCCGCAAATTGCCAAACAAATAGCGGAAGCAAGAGATAAGGGCGATCTTTCGGAAAATGCAGAATACGATGCTGCAAAAGAAGCTCAAGGTATGCTCGAAATGAAAATATCCAAATTACAACAAACTTTGAGCAGTGCCCATATTATTGATGAGTCGCAGATAGACACTTCAGAGGTGCAAATGCTTACTACCGTTAAGCTGAAAAACCTTAAAACAGGACAAGAAATTTCTTATACAATCGTCAACGAAAACGAATCGAACCTGAAAGAAGGCAAAATTGCAATAAACACACCTATTGCAAAAGGTTTGTTAGGTAAAAAAGTAGGTGATAAGGTAAAAATTCAAGTGCCTTCGGGTGTGCTGGAATTTGAAATTCTTGATATCACTTTGTAAAATAAATTGAGCTATGGCAAGCATTTTTTCAAAAATCGTTAAAGGGGAAATTCCTGCATACAAAGTAGCTGAAAACGATAAGTTTTTGGCATTTCTGGATATTTTCCCTTTGGCAAAAGGTCATACGCTTGTAATTCCTAAGCAAGAAATTGATTATATTTTTGATATTGAAGACGAGTTGCTCGGTGAGTATATGGTTTTTGCAAAAAAAGTGGCAAAAGCTATCGAAAAAGTGATACCTTGCGAAAGGGTAGGTGTGGCAGTGGTAGGTTTGGAAGTGCCGCATGCGCATATTCATCTTATACCGATAAATAATGTGGATGATATAAATTTTGCAAAACCGAAACTTAAATTACCCGAAAGCGAATTTGAAAAAATAGCCGAATCAATCAGGCATCAATTTGAAGCAGACAACAAATAAACCCAAGAGCCGGCACAACAGCCGGCTTTTTTATTTTTATGTTAATACCAAATTACTCAATCAAAATTTAAGAGAAAAAAATCAATATCTGCCTCCTCCGGAAGAGTCCCGTTTTTGGTGTGTGTGAGAAAATTTTGTAATGGTTGTTAACCCCAAATTACTCAATAGCGAGGGTAATAGCTTATTAACTTCAGGCAAACAAGTGCTTTAGCAAAATCTGTCCTTTACAAAAAAGGTAAAATAAATTTCCTTCTTAATTTTTAGTATTGCGATAAGTTCTAAGGCTAAAGCCTGAAGATGAATTACTTTTCATATCCCTACCTTAAAAGGCAGGGATATACAAAAATGGTATTTTCTAACAAACGATAACCCTGCTAATGCCCACCGTTACTGCACGATTGTATCGTGTGGTAAATTTTTACACGGATGAGTCGCAATGATTTATGCCTGTGCGAAAGATTCATGCAGTAGCGTTGTAAAAATGATTAGTCTCTTCTTAAAAATTAGCATTTAGAGACAGATAAAATTTTTTGATAAAATAGAGCCAAAAAATAATCTCAAATTACGCAATAGCGAGGGTAAATACAGATGGGTGACGAACGGCAAAATGAAAAAAATAACATGATTAGCACCGTCTTTTAAGGCGGTGTTAAAATATTTACATTAAAAATTCTTGGCTTTAGCCACAGAAATTTAATCACGATTTAATTTTCTAATGCGTAATTTAGGTTAAATTTTTTCAAACTGCCTTTTTCAAGTATGTTGATATTGTTGTATAAAAACAATTAAATAATTTAGAAATTGTTTTGCTGTCATGATGAGATGGTTTTTTATTCTTACATAAAGTTGAATATTTTTATGACAAAATGCTGTTATTTATTGTTAAGTGTGTGTGTGGATGTGAAAAAAAAATAGCAAAAAAATGTTTAAAAATACCTGTTTGTATTATTATTATTATTATTATTGCCCCTATCTTTAAAAGGTGGCGCCACTTTTAAAGAAGGGAGGAAGCCGAAACGCCCTGAAATGAGTAGGCGGAAATAAAATTAATTTTAAAAATGAAAAGAGTAATTTTAGTATTATTTTTAGGTGCGTTAATAGGCGTGTCGTCTTGTAAGAAAGACGAGATAGAGCCTGTTTCTGCCGGTCAAACTCATGCCATAAATACTAAGGCGGATTTTTATGTAGATACAAATTCTACCGATATTGATTACATTGAAAGCAAAATCGAATGGTTTGAAAAAGTAGTTTTAAAAGAAGGCAAAGATGTTAGCATGCCGGTAGAATATGCAGTATGGTATTGGGAAAATTACATTAACTTGCGTTATGCTTATGCCGAAAAAGGAGGTAATAGTGTGAATGTAAGAATTAAACGATTGGATGTGGATTTAAGTGACGGTAAAGTTAATACCCCGACTTTACAACTCATTACAAAAAAGGCACTTGGTATCACCCAAGAACAATTTAACAGTTTGAATGCTCCAAAAAACAAACATTTGCAATCCGTTTGTTTTGACGGTATAACTATCAAAGACGGTGCGGCTTATGTAAGATATACCAGTGCCATAAATTATGATGACGGCAATATCTACAAAGCAAGTGATAATCCCTTCCATGAAGGAGATGACTGGTACTGGGGAATGGGATTAGGACGTTATCCAAATCATGAAGATGAACCAGAAGATGCTTCTACTCAAATAAACCACTATGCACTGGTTCATTACGGACTGGAAAACGGTTATGAAGGTCCTATCTTTTTAGGTATTATTTATTGGACAGATAATGAACTCTATTGGAATAAACATCCATATCATTTAAATGATTACCCGCAGCCACATTTAACTTATACCGAAATGAATTATTGGTATAATAAATTTATTGATGATATCCAATTGTATATAGATAATAGCAATGCAACAACAGTTGTAGATTTATACTATTGGTATTTCGGTCAAGATGGATATGAAAATCCGAATGGTGGTTTTGCAGAACATTTAGGAAAAGTTGAGCTTGCTTCACCTATACATTTGCCTGAAGCAATAGCTAACAGGCGCTATGCATTGTTTATGGAATAAAAATAAATTTAAAGAGGTAAGGAGGCAGGGCTTAATGCTCTCCTCCTTGTAAAATTAAAATTTATAAAATATGAAAAAAAATCTGTTATTCTTACTGTTTGTTTTATTTACAGCCTTGACTAATGCACAATCATTTCAAAAAGATTTTTTTGCAGGAGATTCAACTAAGTATTTATTAGGTTTAAGTCGTAAAATAATAGAGGAAAATAATAAATTTTGTACATTTTACAACTCATGGGCTGATACAAATCACTCGGAATTGCATTATCTTGAATTAAATGCTACAACGGGAGATATAATAACTGATAGTATTATTTTCAGAGATTCTTTTCCTGCGCGTACTTATTCTTCATTAAAAATTTCAAATAACCATTATGTGTTTGTAAATATTAACTATAATAGCAAAGATAAAGAAAATAACGGGAAAATAATTCTGACTGATGCTGCCTTTAATGTTTTACTTGAAAAGCAATTACCTATTGTAAAGGATTCAAGTATAGATTTTTCTCTCGGTATATATGAAGATTCACAATCCAATTTGATTTTTAACTGGTCACATTATATTATGCCAACAGGTTCTTTTATAACTTATTATTTTAAAACTACATTAGCATTAGATTCCTTGGATATGTTGATATTTCCGAATTTAACCTGTGATAATTTTATTGATGATACTATTTCGCACAAATATGTTGTAACATCTATTTATGGGACACCGGATACGAACATTATTTATTTTTATAATTATGATTTTTCTTTGGACACATTTTTAAGAGAACCTAATTTTATTCAAAATCCACCGACAACTTCTCAAAACAATTACCTGAGATTGAGCAATACCAGATTTGTTTATTCTTCTCAAACATTATCAGGGATTGGAGGTGAATTTAGAAATATGGGGATTTATTTGTATCGCAGTGATTTACATTTACTTACTTACAAAAATTTAGGAGCGAGTTTAAATAGTTCACCAACCGAAGAAATAAGTTTGTCAAAAATAAACGATAAATATTTTTATTTTTCAGGACAGACAAATTGGAATATAAATATGGTATATCATAATGATACAAATTCCATAGTTTTATATAAATTGGATACGAATTTAAATGTGATTTGGACAAGATATTATAACCAAGATTTACTACATTATCCTTTTTATTCAATGACAACAAAAGATAAAGGTTGTTTGATTTTTGGTGCCTTATATGCGTATACTGGTTTTTTCTTCCTCAAAGTGGATTCTATGGGTAATCTTCAGTGGTCACACGGTTTGGATGTAGAGGAAAAGGTGGCATTGGTTTACCCCAATCCTGTTGAGAACGTTTTGTATGTGGATAATGGTTTGGGAAGCGGCATAAGGGCAAACCTGCTGCTGTATGATGTCAATGGCAGGCAAATAATAAGTAAGCCGTTGGTGCCGCAAATGAACAGTATAGATGTGTCGTCATTACCACAAGGTGTATATTTTTACCGTATAGCCGACACTAAAAAAGTGTATCAGAGTGGCAAGGTGGTGAAGCAATAGCTAACAGGCGCTATTCATTATTTATGGAATAAGAAATAAATTAAAAGGAGGCAGGGCTTAATGCTCTCCTCCTTGTAAAATTAAAATCTATAAAATATGAAAAAAAATCTGTTATTCTTACTGTTTGTTTTATTTACAGCCTTGACTAATGCACAATCATTTCAAAAAGATTTTTATAAAACTGATACATCAAATATATATATAGCTGGAGATGTTTTTGAAGAGAACGGTAAATTTTATACCTTTTATGAAGACTGTCCGGATACAAATCATTCAAATTTACATTATTTAGTGCTTGATGCCGATAATGGTAATACATTGGTGGATAGTATTATTTTTTGCGATTCTTTTCCCGGTAAATTTTATGGGGTAGGAAAGGTTAACAATAAATATGTTTTTATTAGAAAAAATTATAATGATGAAATAAATAAGGAGGGAAACGGTAAAATTTTTGTTACTGATACTTTATTTAACATATTGTATGAAAGTCAATTACCTTTGTTAGGAGATTCAACGATATGGAATATGCCGGGTGTTTATACAGATTCATATTCTCATTTAATTTTTATTTGGAAACAATATAATGATACTGCACAAAAACTGTTTACTACATTTTATTATAAGACGAATTTACAATTAGATTCAATAGGTTTTCTTTCAATTCCTTTTTTGACATACAATAACCTTGTCGATGATACATTGATAAATAAATATGTTATAACACCACTAATTATAGATAATACAGACACAAATATTGTTATGTTTTATAATTATGATTTTACTTTGGATACATTTATTCGTTGGCCAAATTTTGTTCAGATTCCACCGGGAACTTCACAAAATTATTATTTAAGATTAAGTCCGACAAGGTTTGTATATGCTTCACAAACCGTTCAAGGAGATTATAACAATAGAGGTATGGGAGTTTATTTATATGGAGAGAATTATCACTTGCTAACCAGTAAAAGTTTGGGGGCGTCAGCAAATAGTTCACCTCCTGATATTATCAGTATGTCTAAAATTAATGATAAATTTTTTTATTATTCAGGAATGACAAATTGGGATATAAGTGGTTCTTATAATAATGATACTAATTCCATTGTATTGTATAAACTGGATACTAATTTAAATGTAATATGGACAAAATATTATAAAGAAGATTTATATCATTATCCTTATTATTTTATGACCACTTCGGATAACGGATGTTTGATTTTTGGTGTCTTATATGCACACACGGGTTTTTTCTTCCTCAAAGTGGATTCTATGGGTAATCTTCAGTGGTCACACGGTTTGGATGTAGAGGAAAAGGTGGCATTGGTTTACCCCAATCCTGTTGAGAACGTTTTGTATGTGGATAATGGTTTGGGAAGCGGCATAAGGGCAAACCTGCTGCTGTATGATGTCAACGGCAGGCAAGTAATAAGCAAACGATTGGTGCCGCAAATGAACAATATAGATGTGTCGTCATTACCACAAGGTGTATATTTTTACCGTATAGCCGACACTAAAAAAGTGTATCAGAGCGGCAAGGTGGTGAAGCAATAGCTAATAGACGCTATTCATTATTTATGGAATAAGAAATAAATTAAAAGGAGGCAGGGCTTAATGCTCTCCCCTTGTAAAATTAAAATTTATAAAATATGAAAAAAAATCTGTTATTCTTACTGTTTGTTTTATTTACAGCCTTGACTAATGCACAATCATTTCAAAAAGATTTTTATAAAACTGATACATCAAACATATATGGTTCAGGTATTATTTTTGAAAAAAACGGCGAATTTTGTACTTTTTATCAAGAGTGGCCCGATACAAATCATTCATATGTGCATTATTTAGTGCTTGATGCCGATAATGGTAATACATTGGTGGATAGTATTATTTTTTGCGATTCTTTTCCCGGTAGATATTATAAGATGTGGAAATTGCATAATGGAAACTATGTTTTTGTAACAAATAATTATAATAATATAAACAAAGAAGAGAACGGTAAAATTTTCGTTACCGATTCTTTGTTTAATTTGTTGTATGATAGTCAGTTGCCTTTGTTGGGAGATTCAACGGTGTGGAGTGTTCCACAAATTTATCAAGATAGAGAAGATAATTTAATTTTTATATGGAAACAATATACAGATAGTGGCAATGAGCCAATCTTTACCACATATTATTTAAAAACTACAATTGAATTAGATTCTTTAAAATTTATGAGCTTGCAAGCATTAACTGATAATAATTTTTTGGAAGATACTATAGTCCAAAAATATGTCGTTACTCCTTGTATGAGTAGTAATAATGATACAAATATTGTATTGTTTTATAATTATGATTTTACTTTGGATACAAATGTAAAAACACCGAATTTCGTTCAAATACCACCTGTTACATCTCAGAACAATTATCTCAGATTAAGTCCAGGTAGATTTGTATATTCGTCTCAAACAATTCAGGGTAGTTGGGATTTATATCGTGGAATGG
>JALTDM010000356.1 GCA_027074135.1 Bacteroidales bacterium | reverse complement strand
TTATAGTATTGCAACACTTCATAAAAGAAAATTAAACAATATCTTTAATAAAATCAGGTATAAGTGGAATACAATATTATACATAAATAAAGAAGCCCTCGTATCCATAACCAAGGGCGACAGTGCCGGAGCCGAGGGCTTCAATGAGGATTCAAAAAAAATCCTCACACAAATATACGATTTTATAGACAAAAAGGTTGCAGGGAAAGAAAAATTTTTTCCGGAACATTTGCCGGGTACCGGCGGTCTTTCCGGGATTGATGATAATGTTAACTTATTAAATGGTACTACTATGGGAAATGTAATCAAAATAATAAAGTATGCTCCGGATTATAAATTGAAAATATCTGAATTTTATAATAAATCAAAAGAAAAACATCATGACGATTTTGATATTTTTTTAGGCATAGTAACATTGCCTTGGAATAAAAAGAAGTATAATCTAAAAATATCTTTTTTTAGATTCAGAAAAAAACTTAAAACCCACCAAATATTAAAAGATGAGCTCATGTTACTGCCTCAAAGCTCTATAATAATGATTTTTAAATATAACTATGACAAACAGAACAAGATATTATCTTTTGTAACAAATATTGTTCATAAAGAAAAAGATACCAGCGGGCTGTTGATGTTAGGCATAAAATTATCAACAGACAATAATGCTTATGTAGCAGATATTAGAACTTTACACAGAAGGGAATTAGACAATATAAAAGATTGGGTAGATACAGACAGATTACTTTATATAAAAAAGCCGATGGAGGTTGCCTTTTTATGGGGTAACTCCCCCAGGTCCTCCACCGGCTTTGAAAAAAAATTTCAAGAACTTCTACATTATATAGACAACAAATATAATACAAATGTTGCAAACGGTAAAACTTTTTTTAACAACAAATTAATTAAAGATTCCGGACTTTCCGGGATTGATGATAATGTTAACTTATTAAATGGTACTACTATGGGAAATGTAATCAAAAGTAAGTATGCCGGCTGGGAGGCTTTTGCCGGCAAGGGTGCGGTAAACATAAGGACCGCTCCGGGACTGGGCGGACAGGTGATAAAAACCGCCCGCAATAGTGAATCATTCGGTACGGTGGCAGGTCTGTGGAGCCATAAAGTGGACGGCTATACGTGGTATGTAATCATACCGGATTTTACAACTAAATACCATTATGTGTATGTGGCCAGCGGATACTTCAAGGTGCGAAAGAAACCCATGCCTACCAAATCCGATACCGAAAGCCTGATAAACAAAACTCTCCGCAATGACATCAATACCATGATAATGCTGTCCCAAGTGGTGTATAAGATGAACTTGCTGCACGCAACGGGCAAGCTGGACAGCGATACATTCCGCTTCTACCGCAGTAAGGTAAAGCTCATTGCCGATACGGTGATGAGACACCAAGAGCTCATAAACCGCTACCGTTCGTACTTTGTCATTAAGGATAAGGTGGACAGTGCCATAGACAGCGTAAAGCGTTTTTTCGGACTGAGTGCCGTTCCGGTAGTGGCTTTGATAGCCGTTACTGCAGTGGCAACCGCTGCCATAATGGCTCTGCTCTATTATGTATTCAAGCCTGCATATAACGAAAGTAGGGTAAACCTCAAGGTGTCCCGTAAGCTCAAGAAAGCTCTGGACAGCTTGCCCGAAAATGATCGCCGTGAGGTACTTGCCGACCTCGAACACCAAATAGATGATGCTTACAATCAAGGTAAGACTGACGAAAAGTTTGCGGGTATGGGCGACCTGCTCAAATACGGGCTGATAGCAGCTGGAGTGGTGATGGTGGCGAATAAGATTAGTGAATAATGTGCTAATTTGCTAATTGATTAATGTGATAATGTGTTAATTTGAGAATGTGCTAATGGTTACTTTGAACTTTGGACTTTATACTTTGTACTTTAAACTTTAAACTTTGAACTTTGGACTTTGGACTTTAAACTTGTTAATATGAACAGATTGGGTATAGAAAACATCAGGGTTACGCTTATTTCGGTAATGAGCATATTTGTGGGTATCAAGCTGGAAACGGTTAATCTGCTGCTCGGCATACTTATAGGTGTGCTTACTGTCATATATCTCGCTATGGGGCTTGTGCTGCGGTACCGTAAGCTGAAGAAACAGGATAAGTGTGATAATTAGTTAATGTGATAATGTGATAATTGTTACTTTGAACTTTGAACTTTGTACTTTGTACTAATGTGTTAATTGGTTATGGACTGTTATTATTTCAAAAATTTGTATTATATTTGTAGTGTCGAAAATCACGAGTCAATGAGAGGTAAAATATTGTTAAATCATAACCGTCTGCCAAGGTGTGCGGTATCCGAAAGGACCGCAGGGCTACTCGTGAGCCTCGACAGCCTAAAGCAGGCGGTTATTCTTTTTAAAACCTCTCAAGCTATGAAAAAACAAAGAAACAGAAATGCTGCAGGTTGCAGCTGCAACGACAGCAGGGTGGCAATGGTTGAAACCCTTTTTGAAAATGTGGACTTTCTGGAACCAACCTTTTTGCCCAATGTGGCAAAAGCCATTATGTCTGCACTTGCAAGTGATGAGCTCAACGAAACGGAAAAAGCCGATGCCCGGATGGCTTATGACTTGCTTACCGACTTGTTTACCATTGCAGACATTCAGCGTGAGTTGGCAAGAGAATAAGCAATAATCCGGTATTGCTTACGCAAAAAAGACTGTTCCGCAAGGGGCGGTCTTTTTGTGGTAATGTGGGAATTGTTACTTTGAACTTTGAACTTTAAACTTTATACTTTGAGATAACGTGTTATGAAAACTTTTGCTGTGCATAATTGTAAGGACAAGCGATGTGGTAATTACCGGGCGCTTGTAGCGGCCAAACAGCTGGGTAAGCGTTCGTTTGCGTGCCACATGGCAAGGCAGATGTCGGGGCTTTTCCACCTGCCTGCCAATGCTCTGATAGTGCTCCCGGAGGGTGTGCTGACAAGTGCTATGTCTGATTGCTTCAGGTCGCACAAGACTATAGTTATCCCCAAAAAGGATGGTGTAGCTACCAAAAGCCTTAACCTCTATCACCGGTATCATCGTAACCCGTTTGTGTTCCCTCGTGAGTATGATAAGCTGATAAAGTGTGCTCCGGAAATAATAATCGCCGACGATGTGCTGATAACGGGCAGTACGCAGTATCACCTCTATAGGCATATAGGCGGTCTGAACCGTGCGGTGTTCGGTCTGGTATGGCTGATGGTGGGAGGGTGATTTTTAATGATTAATCATTAAAAAAACACTATCTTTGCAAATGTTATGATAAAGGAACTGAAAATAGAAGGTTACCGCAAGTTCAAATCACTACACCTAAAAGGTCTGTCCAATATCAACATAATAGTAGGGCCAAACAACAGCGGCAAATCTTCCGTACTGGAAGCAATTAGCATGCTTGCAGGAGATGACCGCAACAATCTGTTTGCTTCGCCCGAACTTCAGTATATATACAAATATTCCGCCAGCATACTGCATTCCAAAACCGATATATGTAAAATTTCAGCCGTTACAGGTTCGGGAGATACATTAGAAAAGCATATAAAAAAACTATCGCTTAAAAACGAAAAAAACCATACCTTGCGAAAACGCCTCGTAAACGAAATAATCAATACATATCTGATAAAAAAAGATACCGTCATAAAACAAAAAATCAACAAGCATCTTCGTGAATTTTATTCCATATACCTTTCGCAATATATCTATAACGGCACAGAGACCAACCCAAAAGGCTTGTTTGACATTAAATTGTTTACAAAGGACACACGCATATCGTTTGAAGGCAAGCCCGGTATATACGATTTGCCATTCCTCCTTGATCCGTTGTATTTCAGCGGTAAACACAATAATGATGTAGATATACCTTATCCGGCAGTCATTCACAATTTTGAGACAGTTATCACACACTTTTATCCCAACATACCACTGTATCATATCATTTATGACAAGCTGATAACTACTCCCGGTGTACCTGTAACCGATGTCTTAGATACGATAAAAGATGCCGGTGGCAAGCTTATCCGAAAAATATTTTTTTCGCCCATTTGGCAAGATCTTATCTTGGAGACTACAGACAACAATATTCTGCTGATGTCGTCCATGGGAACAGGATTTGTAAAACTGTTCGAAATTCTCTCACTGCTAAATATCGGCAGAGGCGGTATTGTCCTGCTTGACGAACCCACCATAGCACTGCACCCCTATTACATAGACGAGCTTGCAAAGCACATCGCCATAATGTCCGCAGATACACAAATATTCATATCCACTCACAATATGCAGCTTATAGAAATGCTGCTTGATACCTCCATACACGATTCCATTCCTTCTGTACTGATAAGGCTCAATGACGGCAATGGTGAAGTAATGCCGGGCAAGAAAGCTTTCAATATAATGAATGACCTCTATAATGACCTGTTATTGCCATGAGCAGAAGAGTAATTGTAGTGGAAGGCAAGCACGATTTACTGGTGGTAAAAACATTGTGCAAATACTTTTGCGATGTTGACTCTACTACATATTATGATGACCCGAAATCATTGTATAATATCTATGATAAACGTTCACCGAATTTTGATTTGGTTCGCAGGATGATGAAGAAATATCACAGCATCAGCATATTGTATGCCGACAGCGGCAAATACAAAATCATAAACAATATAGCCGAGAAACTGTACTCACTAATGAATACCGGTGACAAAGTCCTGTTTGTGTTTGACCAAGACCCTGCCAATCCTACCGAACAAATCATAAACAAGCTATCTAACCAAGAACTAAAGCAATGGATAGAAGGAAACATGTATCTGATAGAACCCTCAATGGAAGATATTGTAAAATTGGCAGATAAAGAATTTGCCGATTTTTTCAACCGCAATTCGGAAGATTTTTACAATCTTCTGGTAAACAATCAATGTCTTGAGAGTTTTACGGAATTGGTTTCTAAACTAAAAAGTTTGTTTGAAAACGATTGATCTCTTCATAGATGCCGAATGGTATCCTTCCGGATATGTTTACCTGCTGGGATATGCTTACGGTATAAGCAGCTACTCGCATATTGGAGGCAGGAGGCTGACATATGATGCAGTGGCTGACATAATAGCCCCCGTAACCGGTGCAGTATTCTTCTACGGACCCGACATCAAAGTCGTATTTCGCCACAGCGGACTGAATATACGTAACTATCGGCCTGTGGTCAATATGCTTACTGTCGTACGCCGTGAGTTATCCGGACTACCCGATTACAGACTGGAGACAGTAGAACATTACCTCGGATTGCGTCGTACTACAGCCGATGTCAAACACCATAGCAACCTGCTGTCCACTCCCCACCGCATACCACACACCAAGCTCATCCGTTACAACCGTGAAGATGTCCTCAACCTCATTCGCATCAAGCGAAAGCTTCGCCTCAATTGGGAAACTTATTATATATAGTGTGTCACTCCTACGGAGCTGATGATACGTATTTTTATTGACTATAAGGGTGTATAGTGGTTAGTTGTTAGTTGTTAGTTGTTAGTTGTTAATTGTTAGTTGTTAGTTGTTAGTTGTTAGTTGTTACTTTGAACTTTGAACTTTATACTTTGTACTTTGTACTTGTCAAATGTCTCACCTCAAGGGGAGGAGTCGGGGTTTGCGGTGTTGTAGAGCGAAAGCCATGCGGGGTTGCCGAGTGTGTGCTGGTGAAGGCACCATGTGCGGTCTTTGTATCCGCCTCCCCTGCCTGCGTGTGCCAAGCCTTGGAATACGCCACGCGTGAGCTTGATCTGTCCTGACTGTGTTACTTTGTAATAGCAGCCGTCCACACACTTGTACACCTTGTGCTGTCCGGGTATGGCTAGGCCATCCATTCCTGTAAGCAACATCTGTCCGGGAACGAGTGTGATAAGCCTGCCCCTCTCTCCTATGGCGTATATGGGGCGGGGATAGTCGTTGGATACTAACTTGGCGGTTTTTACTTCAAGCAGCTGTAAAAATGATCCGAATGCTATACCTATACCTATAGGCGGTTCCGGTACAATTGATGCTAAACTGCCTATAACAAAACGGTCATACGGGCTTACCCTGTTTCTGAACCTTTTCAGCCAAAAGTAACTGCCTGCTGTGGCTGCGGGTGTTTTTAGGGAGTGTAAATATTTGCGTGGTTTCATATCAATATGTTTAACGGAAAAAATTGGTTTGTATTGTGTCATGGGCTGCCGAGGTGGTCGTATATGATTTGGACTTGTCTGGGTGTGAACAGTCGCAAACGGTCGTATTGGCGTGGTGTAATACCAAGGCGGGGCAGTATGGGTATCAGCCACTTCTTCAGTGTCCGGGTGCTGATGTGGTATTCGGCTGCTATCTGGCTTTTGGTCTTGGCTTGCATTATTTTAATTTTTTAATTTGCTAATGTGTTAATTTGCTAATTACATAATGTGCTAATTTGCTAATGGGTTAATGTGCTAATGTGCTAATTACATAATGTGTTAATTGTTACTTTTTACTTTGAACTTGATACTTTGTACTTTGAACATAATAGTTAATATTATTAACTACAAATATAATTATTTTTTAAGTTTATTAACCAAATTGAATTAAAATGGTAATTTTTGTTCCTCTTTGTCATTTGTTTTGACAAATTCGTCGTGGTCGAGGTAGTCGTGTTCGTAGTCGCCGAGTGCTCCGTCGGCGTCTTTGGCATAGAGGATCCAGACCTTGCGTGACTGTGCAAAGCGTGACAGGTACTTGTTTTCCTTGGCAAATCCCATACGCCGCAATGCTTTGCCGAGGTACAGGGGGCTGATGCGTGTGCGTGTGCGTTCGCTGAGGTAGGTTACTATATCACCTGTGGTCATGTATATGACTGTGCGATGTTCGGGGTCGGGTGATGGCACAAAGTGTAGAGACAGCAATGACTCTTCGGTGGTCTGTGTCTCGAATCGGCGGTTCTGACGGCGTATCATGTCGTATGCGCTCCGGTCGTAAACGCGGTACGGGTCAAGCATACCTGCCAGCCGGTAGGCATCTGCCCACAGTGTGGTGGTGTCAAAGTCGATATAGGCGGGGTCTATGTCCTCTACTTCTATGACGAAATACCGGCGGTTTTCGTCGTCGTATAAGAATTCGTCGTCGTTGAGTGTGCCGCAAAAACTGGCTATACGGGGTCGTGTGCGGCTGCTGTCGCTGTACAGTACCCGCTTGGTAACTGCGGAGGCGCTGATAATGCCTTTGATGGCGTTCATCTCCTTCTTGAGTATATTGTCGAGCATGTCGTCGATGTTGAGGATCCAGCGTTCGGCAAGGAGGTTGACTGTTTCGCGGTTGGTGAGGCTGGGGACTATGTGTCCCTGATAGTAGTACTTGCGTCGGAGTTCGGGTGGGGTGAGATGTGCGAGATAGCTGGTCTTGTACTTGCCTTGTCCTCCTACTATGAGTAGCATTACGTCGTTGTGCTTGCGGCGCAAGGCTCCGTTGACTGCGGCTACGCACCAGCGGATAAACAGGTCGTGGAGCTGTGCTGTTTCGGCGGGGCTGCTGTCTTTGAGCTTGAGGTAGGAGAAGTAGCTGCTGATGGCGGGTGCATGCAGTGTGCCGTCTCCGGCTACTGTTGCCTCGCTGCCTACATACTCTAATGCGTCAAACCACCGGTCCAGTTCGTAATAGGTAGGCACCAGCGAACTGTCTATGTACATCTCAAGGTCTATAAGTGCCTGACGGCTGAAGCCTGCCAGTCGTGCTTCTACTTTGATACGGTTGCGAACGTCTTTGTCGAGTACGAGCCACAGATCGTCCATAAGTACTTCACGCTGCAGGCTGTATCCGTTGATGCGGAGCTTGTAGCGTCGTTCGAACCATTTGACTATATCAAGCTTGCTCGGTTTTCGTCCCATGTTGTGTGTTTTGTGTGTTTGTAAATTTTTCGGCTGATTCGAGTACTTTCATCATTCGCTGCATTGACTTGGTAGCCCACTGCATAGTGACTTTTATGTCTTTTATGCCGGAGCGGAACTGCTCGCGATAGGTGGGCTTGCGTATGCTGCCGCGCTTGGTGCCGTAGAGGATTTCTTCGGTGTGCTCGTAGAGTGTCTCGATCCGTGTGCGGAGGTGATTGAGATTGAAGAGTATGTCTTTGACTCGGTCGGGGTCGCGGTATTCGGGGAAGTTGTTGCGTTGGCTTTCGGCTACTCGTTCGCGTATGTCGTCTATTACATAAGTGGGGTCCCACTCGCTGCCGAGATGATACATGAGTACGTAGTACAGGAAATTGACGTCTTGGCGGAGCTGTCGCAGTTCTGCCCTGATATTGTTGTCTTGTGTGTTTGTTGCCATGGATACCGGGTTTTTTTAATGTGCTAATTTGTTAATTTGCTAATGTGCTAATTACATAATTTGCTAATGTGATAATTTGCTAATGTGCTAATTACATAATTTGCTAATGTGCTAATGTGATAATTTGTTAATGTGATAATTACATAATGTGTTGTGGTGCATTAAAACGACACTACAACACGGTATATAGTTAATGCCTAAATCTGTGTTGTAATTGATGTTTGTCGTTTCAAATGCCATAATTAAATATTTATTCCACCGCTTCTATTATATCCCGTCTTGCATCAGCATATTCAGTTATTTTACTAATAGTTCCATCTTTTTTGCATTTTTTTAATACAGGAACTACTTCATTGTCATAATCTATTTTATAACCAACAACAAAAGCGTACCTTATTTCTTCTTCTACTATCACATTTTCATATTTACCTCTTGAAATAGTCCACGCTTTATGTTTGGGTATTGTGATTTTTACTTTTGTTCCATTACTAAATTTTCTTTTACTTTCAATATATCTATTTTCTTCTCTTATTAATTCATCTTTCAAAGCAGATATTTTTTCTTTAATTTGTTCTTTAATTTTAATAAATTCTTGTTTTTCCATCGCTAAAAATATTTAATTTATCGTTTAATTCAAAGTTAGTTTTTCAAAAGTCGGCACTAACTATATACCCAATCCGTTAATTGTTACTTTGTACTTTGAACTTTGTACTTTGTACTTTGTACTTTGGACTTGTTTGCTTTGAAGCGCTGTTCAAATGTGATGAGTTCGCCTTGGACATAAGCGAGTACTTCGAGTGCGATGTCTGTGAGCTCGGTGCTTGGCACACGGCTGCCGTCTATATAGGCGGCAAATGTGGAGTGTGCTATGCTTGCCGTATTGCATACAATCTTCTTGATTATGCTGCGATACAGCCTTGGCAATTGTTTGTACTCTTGTACAAATGTTTGCCACTTTTCGGAATAATTTTTGTCTGTTGTCATATTTGTATTATTTTTATTACACAAAGGTAGTAATATTTTGGTTTACCAGACCAATTTTTTGGGTAAAAATTTCTAAATTTTTTAGTAATGCCAGTTAACTTATTGAAAATCAAACAGCTTATAAAAAGGCGTGGATTTACTTATAAAGAGTTTGCTAAAGAAATTAATGTTTCTGAACAAACTATTGTAAATTGGTTAAAAGGACATGTTAAATTAAGTATTGATGCATTAGAAAAAATCGCTGCATATTTTGATGTTCCAATAAGTTATTTTTTTGATGAAGGCGGCAATATATCCGGCAGTATAGTCAACAATGGCAATATAAGTAATAATAATGTGGGCAGTATTCAAATCACCTTGGCCAAGAAGGAAAATGAAATAGAACTGCTGAAGACCAAGCTTGAAGCATGCGAAAAAGAAAATGCTACGCTTCGTGAGCTTATCGATGTGCTGAAGGAAAGATGTAAATAATGTGGTAATTGATTAATGTGCTAATTTGATAATGTGAGAATGTGAGAATTTGTTAATGTGCTAATGTGATAATGGGTTAATGTGAGAATTTGTTAATGTGATAATTTGCTAATGTGCTAATGTGAGAATTTGTTAATGTGCTAATTTGCTAATGTGCTAATGTGCTAATGTGAGAATGTGGGAATTTGCTAATGGGTTAATGTGCTAATTACATAATATGCTAATGTGTTAATTATTAGTTGTTAGTTGTTAGTGGTTACTTTGAACTTGATACTTTGAACTTTGAACTTTAAACTTTGAACTTTGAACTTTGGACTAATGGGAGAATGTGGGAATGGGTTATAAAATGGATTTGAGAAGTTTTGAAACACCGGTTATTACCATTCTGCCGACTATTTCTTCGGTAGTAGTTTTTGGTGGTTTATTTGGTTCTTCTTTGGGCGGTTCTTCTATTATTTCGTCTGGTTCTATGGGTGTGGTGTCGGGCAGGCGGTTATTGGCTGTATGTAGTGTAGATTCTATTCTGTTTAGTCTGCTATTGATATTTTTTAATTGTGAGCGTGTTATTTTATCTATAGATGCTATACGTGAAATTACATCGCTGTTGTATTCTTCGATAGTTTTAACGGTTTGTGCTTTGAGAGTGTTGTATTCGGTTTCCAAATCTGTTATGCGTCGGTGCATCTTGTATATCACCCAAATAAAAATAACAGTTGAAACAATATATAAGTATATCATATCTAAATATTTAATATTACAAAGATAAAAAAAATTGTGCTTATGAATGAAGAAAAAACTAAAAAAGAAGAAAAAAAGAATATGTCGGAAAATGATATTCCGGAAGGCGATACAAATGAAGATTATGATTACGAAGAAGATGAAGGAGAAGATAGTACAGGCTTTGATTTTAAGCCGTTGTTTGAAGTGCTGCAACCTGTGGCCGAAGCGTATATTAACTATTTAAAACAGAAAAAAGAGGAGGAAACAAAACAAAAGCTGGCAGAAGAAGAAACCAAAAAGAAAGAATTTGACACCAAACTGAAAACGGAACTGGAAAATATCAATAAGGAATTTGAAAAGTTTAAACTTTCAAATGAAGCTCAACAGCTAGTAAAACAAAATGAACTGAATGCAGAGGTTAAAAAAGCTGAAATTGAAAAAGAAATAAAACAATCTGAATATAAAAGAGATTTTAAAATCCAACTAATCAATGTAACGAGCATTACCTTGATATTCGGGGGTATTCTGTTTATGATATTTAAGAAAGGATTTAATTCGGATTATGTGTCGTTTATGGTGATAGCTGCTTGGGTAATATACAGCTATGCAGGTAACAGTAACTTTTTGAAATTTGGGAATAAAAAGGATAAATAGTTAATGTGGTAATGTGAGAATGTGCTAATGTGCTAATGTGTTAATTAAAATTTATAAGAAATGAGCTATACCATTCGCTTCATCATATCCCCAAACAACTATATAACGATCGGTAGAGGTTTCTATCTCAAAAAAATGTCCGTCGGTATCGTCATAAACATTAACTACCTCAATGTCATCAAACTTCCATTTTTTTCTGCTTTCCGGAGTACGTATCTCTACGGTTTCATTTTCTGTGTCAAAAATAAGTTCAAGGCTTACTTTCGTTCCAAAAATCTTTCTTGCAAAAAGTTTGCTGCCGTCTTTTCCCAAAAAATTAAAATCAGGCCTGTTAATACTAAAAAACAAACTATCAAACTTACACCTTGCCGGTTCCGGAATAGATTCATAAAAACAAGTGATATTTTTTATGGTTTGCATAATAAACTAATTTATATGTTTTCGGTAAACAAAATTAACCAAAAAACATAAAACCATGACAACATTTGACGAAAAAATGATTCATGCCCACAGAAAACTTGGTGCAAAGTTGGGTAAAAATTATTACGGCAATGGGCTACAGTTGTAAGCTGAAAGGGAAGTAATGTGATAATGTGATAATGGGTTAATGTGGGAATTTGCTAATGGGTTAATGTGCTAATTACATAATATGCTAATGTGTTAATTATTAGTTGTTAGTTGTTAGTTGTTAGTTGTTAATTGTTAATTGTTATTTGTTAGTTGTTAGTTGTTACTTTGAACTTTATACTTTATACTTTATACTTTATACTTTGGACTTTGAACTTTATACTTGTCAAATGAGCCGGGGTTTGCGGTGTTGTAGAGCGAAAGCCATGCGGGGTTGCCGAGTGTGTGTTGGCTTTGGCACCAAGTGAGGTCTTTGTATCCGCCTCCCCTGCCTGCGTGTGCCAAGCCTTGGAATACGCCACGTGTGAGCTTGATCTGTCCTGACTGTGTTACTTTGTAATAGCAGCCGTCCACACACTTGTACACCTTATGCTGTCCGGGTATGGCAAGGCCATCCATTCCAGTAAGCAACATCTGTCCGGGAGCGAGTGTGATAAGCCTGCCCCTCTCTCCTATGGCATATACGGGGTGGGGATAGTCGTTGGATACTAACTTGGCGGTAGTGATTTCAAAAATTTGCAAAGAAGCTCCTATGAAAAATCCAAATCCGATAGGTGGCTCTAACATAAATGAAAACAAATCTCCGAATATTATTCTGTCATACGGACTTAATTTGTTTCTAAAGCGTTTAAGCCAGAAATAACTACCTGCTGTGGCTACGGGTGTTTTTAGAGGGTGTAAATACTTGCGTGGTTTCATAGTCGTATTAACGAATCATTTTTGTTTATATTGCAAAGATAGTAAAATAGCTGTTAGTGGTTAATGCAGTAATGTTATAATATGGTAATAAGGGTAATAAATTTAACTTGGGGATGTGGTATGTAAATATTTCATTAACAAAGTTATGTAAAGCAAAAAAAGTGAATTATATTTGTGTGACAAAAGGTGTAAAAAGATGGGTTTAATTCAAATCAGAGATAATCGTCCTCCTGAAAAAGTATCTTTGAAAGAGGTAAAAGAACTTCTTGAAGCTCTTTCTAAAGATTTAAAAGATAAAGAAACCGATGTACATTATATTATGGAAAAAGGTAGTACAATTCATAATGCCATAGTACCTAATGATATTTACATGAGAATATTACAAGGTATCCCGCCTGTAATGGAATCACAAAAATTGAAAACAGATAGCCCATTGAAAGAAACAATTTTATTAGCTCAAAAAATCACAAATGAAAAAAATAATGAGTACAGTTTGAATTTAGGCAATTATAAATTAAAAATATCCAATAAAACTAATTACAGACTTATAGAAAGATCTATAAAAATAAAAAAATCAATTATCGGAACTGTAATACAAGCAGGAGGTAAAAACAAGGCAAATATCCATGTAGAAGTTCTATATGGTTATGAAAAAAATAAGGTAGTGGTAATAAATGTCAATAGAGATATTTTATAATCTGAAAATATGCTATATAAAAAATATTATTTGGAAATATCGGCAAATTATTATCCCGAAACAAAAAAACTGGAAAATGCTGTTTTAATTAAAATGAAACCATATAAACCTGATCCAAAAAGTTTTTATATAAGGCTGGTAAAAAATAAAGAAAAGTTCTTAAACATAGATGTACAAGATTGGATAAATGAAATAAGGGGAAGGTAAAAAATACTATTCAAATGAGTAAAGATAAAAAGAAATTAAAAGTTTTGTTTGATACAAGTTTTCTGGTACAACTAAGCAGAGAAGAACAAAAAGCTAAATCAACATTTGAATACTTAATAGAAGAATATGATGAAGTAGAAATATTGATAAGTACCATAAGTCTATCTGAGTATAACATAAAAGGAAATCTGTTATCTGAATTTGAATATATGGATTTTACATTGGTAGATTTCGGGATAAGTGATGCTGAAAAGGCTGCAAAGCTTTTTTGCAAACCAGAAAATTATGACCGCAAATGTCTGAAAGATGATATAAAAATACTTTCTACCGCAATTTTAAATGAAGTTGATTACTTAATAGTGTATGATGATGATTTTAAGAAAATAACTGAGTGTAATCAAACTAAAATCAAGGTTGTAAACCTAAACAAAGAAAACTTACCCGGATATTATAATCCGATAATAAACTCAAGCGAAATTCAACAAAAATAACCCATTGCTACAAATTTAGTTAATTTTATTAACTATATTTATAATTTTAGTTAATTTTATTTTTATGTTTTTAGGTGCATTTTTAGGATTTTTATGGGCGTTTTGAGAGGGTTTTTTGGGTGAAAATCGAGTAATGTTACTCTAACCCTACTCTATACAAGTAGTTGTAAATCAATGTTTTTTGATTTTTGGCGAGTCGGGACCGAGTAACTTTCGAGTAACTAAAGTTACGCTATATAACTTATTATAAACCAACCTGTTACAACCAACCGAGTAACATAGTCACAAATTTTTGAACAAAAATTTTTCGTTTTTTTCGATTTTGTCAGGTTAATAAAATTAACTTTCAATAGTCGAGATTTGCTATTTCGTCGTCTGCTTTGTTGTGTGCGAGTATGATGTAACGGTTTGTCATCTCCAGACTGCTGTGTCCTGCTTGGTCTCGTACTTTGTCGGGGCTGATGCCGCTGCGAAGCATCTTGACAATGCCTGTGTCCTTGAGGCTGTAGAACTGATACTTGGCGGGAAGTCCGAGTGTGTTGCGGAGCTTTGCCCATGTCTTGGCTATGTAACGGCTGTCGAGCTGTGTGGTTCCGGGTTCGTAGCGTAGGTTGGATATGATGTACATATCGGGGTCGTATGCGTGCAAGCCGAGTGTGCGTGCAAGCTGCTGCATACGTCGTGGCATGGTGAGTTTGCGGAGCTTGCCTACTTTGCTGCTTTCTGGCGGGACTTCCACTACTCCGTCGTCTATGTGCAGGTCGCGTATGCGTAGGCGTGTTATCTCTTTGGGTCTGAGCATTGTGTAGTATGTAAGGTAGCATATAAACAGATAACGGGGGTTGGTGTGCTGCAGGTGTGAGAATATGAGGTGTAGTGTGTCATCCGGAATGATTTGGCGTTTCTTGGGTTGCTCTTTGAGTTTCTTTATACCGGTTGTGATGTTGACGGATATATATCCGTTGTCTTTGAGCCAATTGTAAAAGCTGCTGATAAACTTGAGTGTGTTGTTTACATACTTTTCGCCGTTGCCTTTTTCTACATACATATAGTGCAGATAATCTGTTACATGCTTGCGTGTGATGTTTACTACGTAGCATTTGT
>JALTDM010000355.1 GCA_027074135.1 Bacteroidales bacterium | reverse complement strand
TGGCGGGACACTGACTCCTGAAAATGCACCAGATACATACAATTACACTGCCGCGGTAATAAATAAAATCATTCCAGATATCCAAAATTATTCTATCTCAAGAACATTTACCCGCTTAGCGCTGTTGGATGTCGGTAATCACTATGAGCTTGTTAGGGTTACATTGGGTGTCTGGAAGTGAAGAAAGGGGTAATATTTACAATTGATGCAATTGTGGCGTTAGGCATATTTTTAAGTTCATTATTTTTGTTCTCCAGCTTTTTTGTTGACACAACTTTTTCGGGAATGGCAGGCACCAACATATATGCGCAGTCTGAAAAAACCCTGGCGACTCTTGAGAAAGACGAGAATTATTTTTTTGATGTGTATACAAATTATATTCACAACTCGTCAAATGAGGATATAATAAACAATATGTCTCATCTTGGAATTTATCCTTCAAATCTAAGATTTTATATTATTGACAATAACCAAAAAGAACTAATTGCCAGCTCAGTCAAATATTCATTTGAGCAAAAATTGGTTTTCAGAAGGTTTGTAGTGTATCAAAATGCAACAAATATTGAACTGCTTGGGAATATAACTAAAATACTAATTGAATCCGGGCTGCCGAATGGCAACCTCACTGCCAATGCAACTGTGAAAAATCCAGGACCTGAAAATTGGACTGATGTGAATGTTTCTGCGTGGGTTCTTAATGAAGGCTGGAAAGTTTTGAATTTTTCAAGTTCATCAAATCTGAATGTGGGGGAATCTAAAGATTTTAATTTTTTGGTTGAAGTGCCGGAAGATGCAATTGCCAATAATTACATGCTGATGGCCAACCTTACATACAACACTTCCTCCGGGCAGCGCAGCGAAACTTACTACAAAAGCTTTCATGTAATCAAATACGGCATGGTTGAAATGGAGGTCGGGTTGGAATGAGCTCGAAAAAAGCGATTATTTCAACTCTCCTTGTCATACAGCTGGTGTTTTTATTGCTAATCACAATGACCAATCTTCAAGTTGAAAGGCAGAATTTTTCGAAAAGTTTTCAATTCAAAAGGATTGCAGCATACAAAATGTATTCTCTTTATGGGGACATATCAAATGATGTTCACAATTTAAAAGAGATTAATTCAACGGACAGCACAATAATGTCCTATATTCAAATGGTCAATGCATCAGTTCCTAAAGAGTATGGATTAGAAATTAATATCAATGCAACGCATCTGTATATACATGACAAAAGTTTGGAAATATCCAAGGAAGGGGACATATGAAATCTCAAAGCGCCTTAGAATTCATGACAATTGTTGGGATAGGGCTGGTTTTGCTAGCGCTTACTTC
>JALTDM010000354.1 GCA_027074135.1 Bacteroidales bacterium | reverse complement strand
TCTATAAAAGATTTTATAGCTGATATAATTGCAGAAAGAAAGGCTCTTATAAAAAATAGAAGAGTTACTAAAAAGAAAAAACAAAGTGTATCATTTGCAACTGACCACACTTTATTAGAAAAAGTTTTAGAGGGAAGTAGGTCAATTACTTTTAATTCACATTTAATTAAAGTATATTTTAAATTATTTGGTATGGATTTAATAGATTTACCACAAGAAACTTTAATTAAGAAAGCTGCTAAAATTGCATATGCAGAAAATGAGAGATTTCCAGTACCTTTAAGTAAAATAGAGGTTAAAGCTATTTCTAAATCTGCAATCAAATTTGCTATTAAATATTTTGACCCACATTATTCAGCAGGAGCTAACTATTTTACAAGTGAAAATAGAGCATTTGTGAATAATAGAACTTTAAAAAAGATTGTTGATGGAATTATAGCATTAGTAGAACAAGGAGAAATTGAACTTAAAAGTATTTATTCAAGAAGTTTATTAAAAAAACCAACTGCAAGAATGCTTGGTATATCAAAAAATACATATAAAAAATATGAAGATGTTATGTATGATTTAGTTACTTTATTTTTAGCTGATACAGTTGCTTTTAATGCTTTTTATATCACAGCTAATGGTAGAGCAAAAGATTATTTATTAGTAACAAAAGAACTACAAAATAATGTTGATTTTAAAAGAGCTATGAATAATGCTACATATTTATTGAAAAATGGTGTAGTTCCTAATTTAGGGAAACGATTACCACAATTTAATGCTGACTATTATTATATGGTCAAAGAGTTAATGCAGACCAATAAAGTAAATACAGTAGCAGAAGCAAAAGCATATATTAAAACATATGAATTATATAAAAAGGTTGCATAATGAAAGTAAGTATGATTAAACATATTAAAGATAATGTGTATGAATGTAGTTGTGGGTTACATTTTAAGAAAATAGGAAATACAAGTAGATGTAAAAAATGTATTGCATTAAATAATCAGTTTATGGTAGCAACTGATTTAGACGCCAGATTACAAAAACAAGATATAGATGATTTTATCAAACAAATTGAGAAGTTTTGTAAGAATAAGGAGAAAGGATGTCTAACGAATTAACGACTTTTTCTGCTATTGATGAAAAAGTATTAGAATTATATGCTCAAAATATGAGTAGAAAAGATATTGCTCTAACATTAGATATACCTCTTAAATCAGTTAATAAGGTATTTAGAAAACCTAATGTAAAGAGTAAATTAGAAGAAATTATTGAACATAGGGAATTAATGTTAAAAGCTAAACATTTAGAAATATTAGAAGAGATTACTGATGAAATGTTGGAA
>JALTDM010000353.1 GCA_027074135.1 Bacteroidales bacterium | reverse complement strand
CGGAGTCCCTGCAAAATATTTTAGAGATGTACCGGAAGAAGAACTACTTGAAAATAATGTGAAAGAGTGAATGGGTTAAAGAGTAGAAGCGTAAACGGGTACATGGGTAATGTGTGAAAGAGTTGAAGAGTGAAAGGGTGGATGGGCATATGAATGAAAGTAAGAAAAATATGGTTAAGACGCATAAGAATTTAAATGTTTGGAAAAAGTCAATAGATGCAGTTTTAGCTATATATGATATAACAAAACAATTTCCTGACTATGAAAAATTCGATTTATCAAGCCAGATGCAAAGATGTACTGTTTCGATACCAAGCAATATAGTGGAAGGAGCAGCGAGAAACAGCAACAAAGAATTTATACAATTTCTGTATATATCTTTGGGGTCTTTGTCTGAACTCGAAACTCAGCTTATAATTTCTTACAAACTGAATTATATCTCAGAGGAAATTTTTAACGAATTGACTAACAAAGCCGAAATTTTAAGAAAACAATTATTAAGTTTAATAAAATACCAAAAGGAGAAAAATAAAAATGACAAAACAAACTAACTCATTCACAAATTCACCCATTGAGCCGCCAACTCATACACCCATCAACCCATCCATCCAAAAAAACTTTGTTCTCATCGGTGCTGCTGGTTATGTTGCCCCAAGGCATATGAAGGCAATTAAAGATACAAATAACAATCTAATTGCCGCAGTTGATTCAAACGACAGCGTAGGTATTATTGACTCATATTTCCCTGATGCAAGTTTTTTTGTTGAATTTGAAAGGTTTGATAGGCATGTGGATAAACTCAAAAGAAAGGGCATAAAAGTTAACTATGCATCCATATGTTCTCCAAACTATTTGCACGATGCACATATAAGATGGGCGCTAAGAAGCGGTATAAATGCAATATGTGAAAAGCCTCTTGTTTTAAATCCTTGGAATTTGGATGCACTTCAAGAGATTGAAGAAGAAACAGGAAAGAAGATTTATAACATCCTTCAGCTTAGAACCCACCCTAAAATAATTGAATTAAAAAATAAAATAGCAAAAGAGATTAAAGAAAACCCAAGCAAAAAATACGATATTGAATTGACATATATTACATCAAGAGGTAAATGGTATTTTATATCCTGGAAAGGTGATATGGAGAAATCGGGCGGTATTGCAACAAACATCGGTGTCCATTTTTTTGATATGCTTATGTGGATATTCGGTAGCGTAAAGCATCAAGAGGTTCATTATTCAGAACCATTAAAAAAGATGGCAGGATATATAGAACTTGAGCATGCAAATGTCAAATGGTTTTTGTCTGTTGATACAAATGATTTGCCTGAGCAGGCAA
>JALTDM010000352.1 GCA_027074135.1 Bacteroidales bacterium | reverse complement strand
CTAAGATTAACTCACTCTTACGGATAGGTTTGGAAAGCAAAATTTCGATGTTACCCTTTTCAAGCATATTGGGAATAAAGTTGGAAGAAGAAAATATTGCCAAGAATAAACCTCCTCCGAAAAGGGGGTTTACCAACAAAAGTTTCAAGCCTGTTGAAATTGCATTGTTCAAATTATTGGAAGAATTAATATTTACCATTTTAATTACAATATTCAAGTTTGAGGAGAGGAACACGAGAATCGTGAGAAAGAGAATAAAAGAAGTAATTGCAAAAAAAGTGACGAAAACTTTCCGCGATAAAGCTTCCTTAAATGTGTATTTACTTACAATCCAAATATTTCTCATTTTAATCATCCGTCCTTTGTACCAAAGAAATAAATTTGTCCTCCAGGGAAGATTTTTTCCGGTTTAACCCTAAAATCACGAAATTATTTTCTCTTAAAATGTCCATTATCCTGTTAATTTCATCTTCCCTCTCAATTTTAAATGAAATCTTATTTTCACCGGTTTCGATTACGTTAAAGTCTTTTAATTTGTAAAGAATGTAATCGTCCGGCTTTTTGTTAATTTCCACTTCGTAAGTTTCTTTGCTTGTTGTCAAGGCTTCTACGGAACCGGAATAAACGACTTTCCCTTTATTTAAAATTGCAATTGAATCGGAAATCAACTCGACTTCCGAAAGGAGGTGGCTATTGATGAAAACCGTTTTCCCTTCATTTTTCAACTCTACAAGGAAATCTCTAATTTCTTTACGTCCTATCGGGTCAACGCCATCGGTCGGTTCGTCAAGGAAAATTAAATCCGGGTTGTGAATTACTGCCTGTGCAAGCCCCAAACGTTGCAGCATTCCTTTTGAGTATGTTTTGATTTTCGTCTTTTTCCACTTTAGCATTTTGACTTTTTTAAGAAGGAATTCGCTCCGTTCTTTAAAATCATTCCCCTGGTAATTGCACAACTCTGCTGTGAATTTTAATAATTGTTGACCGGTAAGATAAGGCGGGAACTTGTGATTTTCGGGCAAGTAGCCTACTTTTTCTTTAATGGAAATTTCAGTAATTGGTTTGCCCAACAAATTCATTTCTTCGTACTCTGCCTGAATAATTCCCAATAAAGCCTTTACCAGAGTAGTTTTACCCGCACCGTTCGGTCCCAACAAACTGAAAATAATTCCTTCCGGCACGTTGAAGGAAACATTGTCGAGAGCTTTTACTCCCTGACGGTTAAGCCCCGAAGAATAAATTTTCGTTAAACCTTTTATTTCGATTACATTATTCATTAAAATACATTCCCTTTTCTAAAACGAATTACGGAATAAAATGTTACTATTACGCCGACGAAGACCAAAATAAAAA
>JALTDM010000351.1 GCA_027074135.1 Bacteroidales bacterium | reverse complement strand
GGTTTCATTTTTTTATCTGGCACTTTCATTTCAATTTCATTAAGCATATTATTAATGTTTGAACCTAAAAATGCTGATATTATTGACGGTGGTGCCTCGTTGCCTCCCAAACGGCTTTCGTTGCTGTATGAAACAATACTTGCACGAAGTAAATCGGAATAATCGTAAACGGCTTTTATAGTATTAACAATAAATGTTAAAAATTGCAGGTTCGATTTAGGATTTTTCCCGGGCGAAAATAAATTCACGTTTGTGTTTGTAAAAAGTGACCAGTTATTATGCTTGCCTGATCCGTTAATGCCTTTATAAGGTTTTTCGTGAAAAAGAACTCTAAATTTATGTTTACGAGCCACTCTTTTCATTATGTCCATAATAATTTGATTATGATCGACGGCTAAGTTAGCTTCTTCATAAATAGGAGCACACTCAAATTGGTTGGGAGCGACTTCGTTATGACGGGTTTTAATTGGAATTCCAAGTTTGTATGCTTCAATTTCAAAATCACGCATAAACGCAGAAACACGTAATGGTATTGCTCCAAAATAGTGATCTTCAAGTTGTTGGTCTTTTGCAGAAGCGTGTCCCATTAATGTTCTTCCGGTTAAGATTAAGTCGGGACGGGCATTGTATAACGCTTCATCTACTAAAAAATATTCTTGTTCCCAACCTAAAGCAACGTTTACTTTTGTAACATTTTTGTCAAAATAATTACAAACATCTGCGGCAGCTTTGTCTATTATCGATAAAGATTTGAGAAGCGGTGTTTTATAGTCGAGAGCTTCACCGGTATATGAAACAAATATGGTTGGTACGCAAAGCGTTTTTTCGAGAATAAAAATCGGAGAAGAAGGATCCCATGCGGTATATCCTCGAGCCTCAAAAGTATTACGAATGCCTCCGCTCGGAAAGCTTGAAGCATCAGGTTCTTGTTGAACCAATTTGCTCCCGTCGAAACTTTCAATAACCGATGAATTGTCAAAAGGTTCAAAAAAGGCATCGTGTTTTTCTGCAGTAGCCCCATTTAGTGGTTGAAACCAATGAGTGTAGTGTGTAACGCCTCTATCAATAGCCCATGCTTTAATTCCTGTTGACACTTGATCTGCAATTTTGCGATCTATTCTGCCTCCTTTTTCTATTGCATTAATTACGTTGTTATACGCTTCGTTCGACAAATATTCTTTCATCTTTCGTTTGTCGAATACATTAATACCAAAGTATTCTGATGTTTTGTTTGCCGGCAAGTCAATTTTGAGTGCTTGCCTTGCAAATAATTCTTCGAGGGCTTTAAATCTGATAGTTGCCATTTTTTTTATTTTTAATATTAAGTTGCAAATATATATAATATTAGTTATATAC
>JALTDM010000350.1 GCA_027074135.1 Bacteroidales bacterium | reverse complement strand
TAAATTGATTAAGATGAGAAAACATTTCTTGCTGTAAAACCATATTATAGCCTGTACTGACCTTGTTGTATTCCGCTCTGCCGAAAAATGAGAATTTACCGGTTCTTTTTGCAAAAATCAATCCGTTCTGGGTGCGTCCTTGCACAAAATCCCACTGTCCGTAATACATAAATAATTTCAGCAGCCTTATGGAATAGGTTATACCTGCCTTAATGCCTCCGTTATTTCTGTTGTTAAAAATGCTGTTCCAATAAACTATGGGAACAAAGTATGAAAAATCCACTGTGTTCTTATACCATTTGCTTTCTACAAAACCTATTTGCACACATCCTGCAGGATAGTATGACAAATAATTTATGTTCCCGTATCCTTTGTAATAAAAATCTTTTGTTACATCTCCTATGCTGCGTATGTCACTTGTTACCAACCACAGCGACGAAAACAATAGTTTTTTGTTCTTAGAGGTCCATTCAACATTAAGATATGAGTATGGTGGAGCGTTGTATGACAAAAACAGTGAACGGTACCCGTAGCCCAAAAACTTTTTACCTCTTCCTAAACTGATTGTTGTGCTTGGCGTAAGTTTCCAAAAAAGTTCACCTTCGGCTGCCGAGCAATCAAAAGTATCCGGTTTGGTGTACCTTAGTCTAGCCATTCCGGGAATAACGATTCTTCTTTTCAGGATATAATTTCTTAAAAAAAGCGGTTGAGTTCTTTGGCTTTCGAATGCAGTAGATTTAAAATAGAGATTTTTGCCTAATTTACCTCTAACTATGATTCCTCTTGTATTTTCAAATATAGAGTACTTTTCGGTTTTATTGTCTTTGCCGTAGTTTAGCATGAATGCCGGGTCTATTCTAAGGGTAAGATTTTTTGATTCAAGGTGATAAAAATCATCGTAAAACAATTTTCTTTTTAAAAATGATGCTGACGAATCTACTTTGTAGTAAATTTCTGATTTATATACGGAGTCTTGTATAAAAGTTGGAAAATAAGAATGAGTTTTGCCTATTTGATTTATATCCGATATTACTGATTTTTCGTTATCCTGTTCGGTCAAATATGATAATTGTGCAAGTCCGAAAAAGTGTGTAAATATTAATAAGAAAAACAAGGAGAGATTACGCATTTTGTTCTTTTCTTTTTACTAACGAGTAAAGTATGATATTTAGTATTATGCTGTAAATCATAATGATAGTAAAGGTAACTAAATAACCAAATTTCAATTTTGTTAAGATAAGACTCATGGCAATAATGCTTATTGAATATAATACCAAAATACCGGTTGCTTGCATATGTGTGCATCCCAATCTGACAAGTAAGTGATGAACATGATTTTTATCTGGTTTAAACGGGCTTTTACCTCTTACGAGTCTTACGAAAAAACTTCTTGTAGTATCGTAAATAGGTAAAAATATTGCAGCCATTGCCAGTATTGGATTTGATGGTATCTTAAATACAGGACATACTTGTGTATGATGTTCAATATATACTGTAGCCAAAAATGAGGCTATAAATCCGATTAGCATTGAGCCGGTATCTCCCATAAACATTTTTGCAGGAGATATATTTATTCGTAAAAAAGAAACTAAAGCGCCAACCATTGCAAAAGCTATTAAAAAATATTGATTTGGGTCTCCTGAGTTAAAGAACCATATTCCGTAAAACAAAAAAGCTATTATTCCCATCGAAACAGCTAGGCCATCTATACCGTCAATCAGATTGAAGCCATTTATAATAATAAGGAAAACGAATACCGTAAACAAAACACTGATAATGTAAGGGAGTGATCCAATACCCAATATCCCATAAAAGCTTGTTATTCTACAATCACCTAAGATTATAACAATCAGAGCTGCAATAATTTGTCCAATAAATTTTTTTAAAGGATTTAGTCCACTGACATCATCTTTAATTCCTAGTGATACTATAATTAAAATACCTGCAAAAAAATATTGAAAACGTGGAAAGGAATTATAATTCATGAAAATCAGAACAGAAATTATCCAAGCAAAGAAAATACCTACTCCTCCCAGAATTGGAACTTTATGCAAGTGTAATTTTCTGCTGTTTGGCATGTCATATAAGCCGAACTTTTGTGCGATAAACAATAAAGGTTTAAATGAAAGATATGATATTACTGCCGCAGTTAAAAAAATTAAAAAAGAAATATAAGTTCCCGAAGTTAATATGTTAACGATATGTACTTTCATTATTTTACTTATTCTATCCCTTTTAAAATTCTATACATTCCTTTAATATCGACAACTTTTAGTAATAGCGCCACTAAAGCTGCCACAAAGATAATTGTAAAATATTCTGTAATCCAATAAATGTGTTGGTGACGTAATATAAAAGTGGTTATAAGTACTAAAAAAACGTAAACAGTTAATTTTAAAATCTTTTTTAAAGGATACCCTAGTTTGAAAATCTTGTGAGCATAATATGCTTGTAATAAGGCGGTTATTCCCTGTGTGATTACACTTGCTACCGTTGCTCCGTAAGCTTTGTGTGTGGGAATAAGAATTAAATTCAAAATTATATTGGTTATCATTCCGCCTGCTGCAATATAATTTAATTCTTTTATGCTTCCGTTAGCTGTGAGCAATGTTCCGTAGATATATGATGTGGAAATAAAAATAAAACTAATCATAAGTAATGAAAAAATATCGGAAGATTCGTTTATATGGGAGTAATACAGCAATGAAATAATTTCTTTTGCATAAAAATACGATGTTATAGAAAAAATTAAAGCCGGAACTATAAGTAAGTGAAACGAAAGATTTAATAAACCAGAAATGTTTTCTGTTGCCTTAATCATTCTTGAAAACATAGGTAAAAGTAATGTTGAAAAGAGAAAGGCAATCATTGAAACAGCATCTAGTATGCGGAACGACTGTGCATAAATACCTGCTTGTTCTTTCCCGTCTGGAAGCATTCTCTCTATCATAACCGAATCTATTCGGTAATAGAAAGTCATCAGCAAAATAAGAAGAGCATAAGGGTACGATTTTTTTAGGAAAACTAAAAAAAAGCTAAAATCAAAATTTAATTTAACTTTTTCTATTTTTGAATTTAGAATTATAAAAGTGATAAATGCAGTTGCCAAATATGCCACGGTTTGTGAATAAACAAACCATTCAATTCTGAATGGTGTGTTAGTAACATGTCCCCATAATAAAATTCCTACTATGATTATCATTAGTGTTCTGTCCAATACGGAAATAAGGCTGTCTGTAGTGAAATATTGTAGAGCACTTATATTTGACCTCATATATAAAATTAGAGATAAAAGGAACTGGTTAAACAAAAGTAATACAAGTAATTTGATTTGAAAGTTATTATAGCCTATCACTGCAGCTATTCCCAAGCTGACGACAAAATACAAAATTCCCAATAAAAATTTTAATACTACTACATTTGAAAAGTGCTTGGTTACCAAATGATCGTATTGCGAAATGTTTCTATTGTTGTAATTTGTTATTCCAAGGTCTAGTAAGATGTTGAGAATAAGCGAAAAATTGAACAATGAAAAATATAGACCGTATTCTGTTGAACCTACGGCATTTTGAACACCGCGGTCAATACCGAAAATCCAAAACGGTTTTATAAGTAGGTTTACGAATAGAAGTAATGCAAGATTTATTAGAAATTTTTTTCTCAAAACATCTTAATTTTAACCCATAGACAACAAAATCTAAAAAACGGTTTCATTCTAAAAAACAAAATTCGCTTTATAAACAGTAAAATTACTTTTTTCGTCTGTAACCGTAAGAATCAATTTATGTGATTTATTCTCTTTTTTAGTTGTTTCTTTAAATTTACAATATAATTTATGTTCTTTTATATCATAAGTAATTCGAGTCCATTTGCCGTCTATGAAGCAGGAATATCCACCTATTCCGGTTAAATTATCTGTAACTTTAAAGGCGATACTGTCTTCCTCAATTCTTTTCCCCTCATAAATATTTACCGGTTTGATTTGTGGAGGGATAGTATCTACGGCTATTGTAAATTTGCCGAAACTTCGGATTTTTGTTTCAACAAACCCACTTCTTATATAATTACCGCCAACATCATACATTTTCCCTCCATCAAGTTTTACAATTGTCAGTTTAGGGAATAGAGCATTATTAGGTTTTGTATTAGGTTTTATTTTAAGAATACATCTTTTATGTAATGGTATGGTTGATTCAAAATCAAGATTAACAATTTCAGATAAATATTTACTGTTTGTGGCGGAATCCTCTTTTGCAACCATAATCATATTATCATACAAGGCCTTGCCAGGAATACTGAGTTCAAATTTTTTACCTTTTAATTTATTTGTAGTTTCTTTCCACTTAAAAAGAGTACCATTTTGCAATTTTTGCTGTGATGTTAAGCCTTTCTTTATCCAAAAGGTGAGATAGGATGTATTCCCATAAGTATCGTATACATAAATTTCAACTTTATGAGGTAAGGTGTCTTTTAATTGTATTATTCCTCGTCCTGAGTTTTTTAGAAATGAAAGTCTGTTATTGGGTTGCTTAAATAATCTGTATAATTTGGTGTTATCTTTAATATATGTTCTGTAATCCATTAAACTGTTTATATATCGAGTTTCATAAAATGAAAACTCATTAATATTAAATTTAAAAATACTTTTTCCATCAAGTTTTAAATCAATGCCATATATCCCACAAACATTGCTGGAGTTATTTACAAAATCTACAGTTCCCATGACTATACCTGTGATGGGTGTAACTTTTATTGTATCATTATTTGCTGAAAATTTCTTGATTTCGTGCCCTAAATAGCAGATTTCTTTGCATTCAGATTTGTAAAATGGAGGTAAATATTGATAATTCAAACCATTAATATCATAAAATGCAATTGATTTGATAACAGGCTTTATTGTATCGTGTACAGCCAGATGAAAGTTCAGAGGATTTAGAGGGTGTTCGTTTTTTGAATTTCTTATTTCAAAATGTAAATGTGGTCCGT
>JALTDM010000349.1 GCA_027074135.1 Bacteroidales bacterium | reverse complement strand
AAACTATTGTATTTTAAAATTTTTATAAATTAAGTTTTAAAACGGAATGTGTAATTGGTAAAATAAATTTTGTCAAAAAAAATATTCTATGATATTTGTTAAAAAAATGAGAGTCATGAGAAGGTTAATTATTCTAGCCGTTATTTCTTTGTTTTTGGGGAGTGCCGCGTTTACCCAAATAACATTTCAACAGAGGTACGGAATCGGAAATACTTTTGAGTTTTTTGCTTCTGCTTTGCAAACACCGGATGAAGGATATTTGCTTACAGGTACAGGATTAGGTTTAGGATATTTTGAAATTGATGTTGTAAAAGTGGATACCGGAGGATTAGTACAGTGGGCAAAAAACTACCATAGCGGAAGTTTATTATTCCCTTATTCAGACAAGTACGGGGTGTCAAAAATAATTCCAACTACTGATGGAAATTATGTTATTAGCGGAATGAGGGAAGGTGATTTCTTTTTAATGAAAATTGATCCTTCGGGAAATATAATTTGGGTTAAAGATTATAATAAAGCTGACGGTGATACACTATTGTCTGTTAAACAGACAAGTGATGGCGGGTTTATAGCTGTAGGGCGTACAAGATTGTCTGCTAATGATTCGCTGGATGCATATATTTTAAAAACTGATGTAAACGGTAATTATCAATGGGGTGCTATTTGGGATAACAATAGTGTAAATTCTAATGATGTGTTGTATGATGTGACAGAAGATCCCGGGAACGGATATATTGCAGTGGGTTATACATCCGAAGTATTTAATAATGGAAACGATACAACAACTGATATTTTGGTACTTAAAACAGATTTAAATGGAAATCTATCATGGGTAAAAACTATAGGAGAAGACGGGGATAATGACCAAGCCAGATATATTTACCGCGACGGGTCAAGTTTTTATATAACCGGAAGTACCGAAAAAAGCGCCGTAGGAACAGATGTTGTTTTTATTCAAATGGATAATTCAGGTAATATTGCTTCTGCCCACTCATACAATTACGGATTATCAGATATAGGAAATAAAATTGTTAAGAAATCAAATGGGGATTTTTCGATTTTATGTACAGATATTGCAAGTTACAATATTTTTAAACTTGATGTTAGCAGTTCAGGAACGTTTATATCAGGTTATGATTACACAGGAAGTTTTAGTTTTGCTTTAACCGTTGACGGACAAGAAACGCAAGACGGTGGTTTTATGATGGCAACAATGGGTAATGATTATTCTTTCTACTTAATAAAAACAGACCCCTCAGGTAGTAGCGGTTGTTATGAGAATCCACTTTCTTTAGGCACAACAACATTAGGATTTACGGTATCAAACATAACAGGTAGTTATTCTATCGGCGGCTCAGGTGGTAATC
>JALTDM010000348.1 GCA_027074135.1 Bacteroidales bacterium | reverse complement strand
ATGTATATTGGAAACAGGCAGAAGTATTTTTTTATTATTGTGTTTTTTGAAGTACGGAAGCAAATCCTGAGCCTTCCCGTTTACAAAGAAAATTTTTCGCTTTCTGTATGTTATATATTTTGTAAGATAATAAGCGATACTTTCCGACAAACAATAATACCTCATATCTTGCGGAATTTGCATTCTTGTAGCTTCCGCCATACCAAAAAAGTGGTCGGCTGCTGTTCTGCTTGTAAGTATTACTGCATCAAAATCAGCAAAATTTATCTTTTGCTTTCTAAACTCCTTGGTACTAACTCTTTCTACGGAAATAAACCTTCTGTATTCAATGTTTACTCCGTATTTCTCAGCTATTTCGTCGTATTTACTTGCTCTGGCCGGTTTTGGTTGGGAGATTAGGATATTTTTCACTTTCAAGGCTCGTAGGTTTTGGATTTCGGGGCACAAAGTTACAATATTTTTAAACAACGGACATCATCATCTTTTAATTTTACCACTAAAAACCTCGCCATTATCTTATTTTTTGCTTTTTGTAGGTTTCTTTTTAAGAACTTCTAATGTGCTCAATATTGCTTCCAGCTGACGTACATATTCTCTTTTCTTGTATTTCGGTGCATACACATAACCTTCTACTGTAATAATTCTTGATCTGTCTGCATTCAAAGTAGATATTGATACAAAAGGTCCTCCCATATAATCATTTTCAACCTTCCATAAACCTCTCACTTTCACATAAAATTTACCATTTTTAACATATCTTGTAACTTCTGGCACAACTCTTCTTTCTGTTGTCATCCAACTACCAAATGTCGGGCCTTTTATAAACCGTTTTAAAAATTCATTTCGTTTTGTTATTAATGAATCTGTATTAAAATCAGAAGTATCTTTATACGGATAACTATAAATAAACAACCCTTGACTCATTTCTGATGTTTCTCTGGAAATCCACAAAAAATCAGTAGTATCAATATTTATATTATAACCTTTAGGTACTGCCAAAAAAATATGAAACTTGTATTCTATTTTTGCCAGCACATCTCTATCTTGAATCTTTTTATATGTATCTGAAATTCTTTTTAACTCCCAATCATTTATTAAATTTACAATAAAATCTTTCTTTTTTGCCAGTAATTGCGCCATAACGGCATCAGAAGGTGCATAAGCTTGAATTATTAATTGGGGAGCAGCCCAAATATCTTTTTTCACATAAACACCAACACTATCCTCTGGTAAATCTTTTTTTATATTGATAAATAACAAATTCCTATGAGTTTTGAAAATACTGGAAAAAGCATCGTGTGGTATTGGGATCGCAGTAAAAATAGATTCTTGTTGAGGTAACATTGGGTAATCTTGCGTAAAAATATCCTTCAATTCCTTAGTTGTTAAAGGGTACTCATTTTTATTTACAATAATTACTACTTCTCCTGACTTACCTGTAATAACAGGTAATAAAGTTTTATCATGTTTTTCATCTTCATTACATCCTTGCAGTAATATGAATATTACAAAAAAACTTAAAAATATACCAATAAATTTTTTCATACTTTTTTATTTATTAACGATATTATTATTTAAAAATTTTGTTTTGCTACCCATTTTAAAAATGGAAAACTCTTTCCTCTCCATTATAAAACACCCTCAACACCTTACCTTTCAAATAATTTTTATCAAAATATACAGGCATCGTACTTTCAACAACTGTAGCTCCATATTTTACAATATGACCTTCTTCATCTTCCAATCGATAATATAATATATCTCTACCTATTTGCGGATATAACACCCTGACACCAATATAATTATCATTCCCTAATACATTGTCAATCTTTCCGGTTGATAAATAAAATTTATGTCCTAAAATAAAATACGATGCTTGTGGCAAACCATAACCCAATGAGTAGTCAAAATACGGATATAAATGCCCGGATTCCATCAACTTTTGCCTCAACTCCATATTTGTCCAATCCGGATGCATACCTAACACACAAGCAGCAAAACCCGCTATCAGCGGTGCGGCAAATGATGTTCCGTAAACATGACTTAACTTTGTAACACCATCTGCTTCAACATTTGCATTTGCCGAAAGCTCGGGTTTTAGCCTTCCGTCGTAAGTAGGTCCTACTCCCGTAAAACTTATTGCCAGTAGCTTACAGCATTGAGCACCCCCAACTGTAATTATACTATCAGCATCTGCAGGTGCTCCAAGCATTCGCCATTTACTGTCTCCCGAGTTCCCTGCTGCATTTACAACCAGAATACCTTTACGTGCCGCCCACAAAGCTGCTTTTGTAACATAACTTGTTTTACCGTCCATATCTTTACGGCAATATCGCGGTTTTTCATAGCCCAGCGAACTGCTGATTATATCAGCTCCATAACGGTCTGCCCACTCAGCCGCTTTCATCCAAAACAATTCTTCCCTAAACGGCTCAATCATATTGTACTCGGTACGTGCCAATAAAAACTCGGCATCGGAAGCAAGCCCTATAACAGTATCACCTTTTTGACCTGCAATGCAAGAAAGTGTCATCCTACCATGTGAAGAATGTTTATACTTTATTGTATCCTTACGAATAAAATCATAAGCCCGTAATATTTGCTTATTGTCAAACAAATGCTTCAAAAAAACAGACTTGTTAGCCTTTGTAAAGCCGGCATCCAATACTGCAATACGAACACCTTTGCCGCGATAGCCGTTCTTTATAAACAGCTCACCGCCCAAAGAATTTATTTGGTCTTTTAAGATTTCTTTTGCAGAATAAAAAACACTTCTTGCAGTGTCTTCCTCACAAAGTACCACCCTGCCATTATCATTTAACTTCTCAACTTTCCTCACAAAAGGTAATTCGTTAATCTTTGCAACCTCATTATCTCTTGCATAAATCCATAGTGCATTTATCCAACGGAATGAGTAATAAACCGAATCCGCAATTGCTACCACATCTTGCACATAATCTTTTTTAACGGGATAATCTGAAATATCAAAAGAAATGTGTTGCCTTTGCCGCCTTTCAATTGCTTTGGAATCAAAAAACTTGTACAAATCTACCGAAGTATCCTTACCTGTAAAATAAACCAACCAATGCTCGCCTTGCGAATATCCGCCTATCGCAGACAAAAAAAGAAAAAAAGCAATAACCAACCTTGGAATCATTTTCATCCGTTTTTCATATTCAACAAAGGTAAAGAAAAAAGAGATAAAAACGCATCATTTAACAATACATAATAAAACACCCACATAAAAACACCTGAAAATGCAAATTCACCCATAAGGGTGATAAAGTAACCACACCATAGCCGTACATTAGTACCGTAAAATTTAAATCTTTATATTATGAAAAAAACTTTATTTTTAATTATTGCGATTATCGCTTACCTGAATGGTTTTTCACAAAATACGGGTATAATCTGGGAAAAAACTTTTGGCGGCACAAGGGTTGATATCCCAAACAAAATTATAAATACAACCGATGGTGGTTATATGATCGTTGGTTCTTCTTCGTCAACAGACCAAGACATTTCTCAAAACAACGGGAACAGTGATGTATGGGTTGTAAAATTGAATAGTGACGGTGTTATGGAATGGGAAAACACTTTCGGCGGAGATGAAGCAGATATTGCAAATTCAGTTCAACAAACTTCAGACGGCGGATATATTATTGCTGCCCAAACTTATTCAAGTAATACAGGTGATGTAAGCGAAAATCACGGAGAAGCTGATTATTGGATTCTGAAGATAAGCGGCACAGGAACTCTTGAATGGCAGAAACTTTATGGCGGAACTGATTTTGACATTCCTTTCGATATAAAAATAACAAGCGACGGTGGATATCTTATTGTAGGAAATTCTTTCTCAAGCAACGGCGATATAACCGACCATCACGAAGAAGCTGGAGCAAGCGAATCTACAAGTGATTTTTGGGTGGTTAAACTCAACAGCACAGGGATACTGGTTTGGGCAAAATCTTACGGAAGCAATAATATGGATATTGCCACATCTGTCGAAAATACAAATGACGGCAGTTTTTTGGTAACAGGGAAAGCATCAGCAGGCGGTGATGTAACAGACAATCACGGCGGATACGATTTGTGGACAATAAAAATTGATAACAACGGTTCTTTAGTGTGGGAAAAATGTTACGGCGGATATAACGATGATTGGGCAAATTCCATAATCAACACATCAGACGGCAAATATCTAATCGCAGGTGGTACAGAATCTGAAGACGGAGATGTAACCGGATTCCACGGAGATTATTATTCCGCATCGGATGAATGGCTGGTTAAAATTGATGATAACGGAACAATTCTATGGACAAAAACACTCGGCGGAACAGACATGGATGAAGCTAATTCCGTATTCCAAACTTCAGACGGAAGTTATATGGTTTGCGGTTTTTCAAAATCAAATGACGGAGATGCAAGCGGCAACCAAGGAGACAAAGACTTTTGGGTAGTAAAATTAACCGGCAACGGTAATATTGTGTGGCAAAATATGTTTGGCGGCACAAAAGCAGATGTGGCAAACTCAGTAGTGCAGACACAAGACGGCAATTATATAACAGTCGGGGCATCATTATCTTCGGACGGTGATGTTTCAACACACTACGGATATGAATATTTTGATGACTTTTGGGTAGTAAAATTCAAAGACTTGAACAGCAACAGCGAATACCTGAAAGTTTCAGACAAAATAAATGTTTATCCAAATCCTGCTACTACAGACTTTACAATAACATTCAACGAAAACACACAAAATGATTACCTTATACAACTAATTGATGCAGAAGGCAAAACCGGTTACTCAAAAGAATTTGCTTCCAATAAGGTACAAATAAACAGAAACGGGTTACCTGCAGGTCTTTACAACATTCAAATAATAAAAAACAACAAAATTTACACAAAAAAATTGTTGCTGAAATAATCTTAGGTAAGATTATTATTTTTTGCAAAAAAGGGGCTGTCCCAAAAAAGGGCAGCCTTTTTTTATTTGCTAATTTGTAGTTA
>JALTDM010000347.1 GCA_027074135.1 Bacteroidales bacterium | reverse complement strand
AAAAAAATAATAAAAAAAAAAAAATATTCAAAATAAAAAAAAAAAAAAAAATCTACTACTTATTACCATCTTGCCTCTTTTTAACCCAACTTCGAGCAAATGATTCTTTGGCAAACTCCGGTGGTTCCTTTTTATCCCCAAGCGAGTTTTTCCCGAATGTTTGTACAGCAAAATTCTTTACCCCACCACCAACCATGTCAATATGATTGCGATCGTCCATCAAATATTCGTAAAACTTCATTCCTTTTTCCCAAATCCAATGATCACCATGCCGTTCCACAAACTTTTTTCTATTGATAATCAATAGCTCGTGCAAAGGTATTTTGACAGGACAAGTTTCGGTACATTTCCCGCACAGTGTACAAGCAAAACTCAAATGCTTATATTCTTTTTCTCCCTCATAATAAGGTGAAATAATTGAACCAATAGGTCCGGAATAAGGTACATCATAAGTATATCCACCAATGTTTTGGTATATGGGACAGACATTAAGGCAAGCACCGCAACGGATACAACTCAAAGCAATATTGGTTTCTTCTTCTGCATACAAATCCGACCTGCCGTTGTCAAGCAAAATCACATACATTTGTTCAGGTCCGTCTGCGTCGTTTTCTTTTTTGGCAGATGTATAAACAGTATTGTATGCACTAATGTATTGACCTGTGCCGTGTGTAGCCAGAAGCGGCAAAAAAAGCGAAAGATACCTTACAGAAGGTAAAAGCTTCTCTATGCCTGCTATTGCAATATGCACTTTGGGGAAAGATGCAGTAAGCAACCCGTTACCTTCATTCTCTGTTATGGAAATACCACCGATATCGGGAAGCAAAAAGTTTGCCCCTGTAATGCCAACATCGGCTTTTATAAACCTCTCCCTCAGAAACTTACGCACAAACATTGTCATTTCTTCGGGTGTGGAGTTTATATCCGTTCCGAATTTTTCGTGGAACAACCTTGCCACATCCTTTTTTGACTTGTGCATAGCGGGAGTTACAATATGATACGGCTTTTCGCCTGCAACTTGCACAATAAACTCACCCAAGTCGGTTTCAAAAACATCATATCTGTGCTGTTCCAGTAGTTCGTTAAGCCTTAATTCCTCTGTTGTTATGGATTTGCTTTTTACAATGGTTTTGGCATCGTGTTCTTTAAGAATTTTCAGAATGTAATTATTCGCCTCTTCTGCATCATACGCCCAATAGACTTTCCCGCCGTTTTTTTCAAAATTCTCGGCAAATTTCTGCAAATAATAATCAAGATTTTGCAAAACATCTTTTTTTACTTCCGAAGCAAGTGTTTTTGCCTCTTCCAACGAGGAATATTGTAATTTGCCTTTTTCGAAAGCAGTAAGATATTTGCCTATGTTAAAATTTATGGTTTTGCGATGACGCAGATTAAATGCTACTTCCTCGGACTTTTTCTTGAATTGCTTTTCTTTTGATGCCATACCTTTGTTTTTTGGCCATTGCAAATGTAAATTAAATTTTAATTGTCTGTGCAGTAGTTAGCTGTTTATAAAAAACGAACTTAAAGCAGTTACATTAACAATTCACAATAAACCACCATTTAAGCAAAACTTTGTTTAATTTTGCAGGTCAATTTGATATGAGTGCAAATGAGCAGCGAATTTATCATACAGTCCATCACCGGAAGTTTTAAGCAAACATTGATGATTGCTTCATTTGTGCTTACAATGATGCTTCTTATTGAATACATAAATGTTCAAACCAAGTCATTGCTTAATACAAGTCTGAAAGACAAACCTTTCGGACAGATTTTGTTAGGTGCTTTACTGGGAATAACACCAGGTTGCCTCGGCGCATACACTACAGTAAGTTTGTACACACACCGTGTTGTTGGATTTGCAGCAGTGGTTACGACTATGATTGCAACATCAGGCGATGAAGCATTTGTGATGTTTTCGCTGATACCCCTAGCAGCTATAAAATTACACTTGTTGATCTTCGTAATAGCTATTGTATCGGGATGGCTTGTTTACAAGTTTATAAAGAAAAAAAATTACACAAAAAAAGACGAACCTCTTCCCTATCATAAAAATGAACCGGATAAGTGCACATGCTTCAACCATAAAACCATATTAAAACAACTTACCGATATGACATTTACGCGCTTCTTGCTTATCACAGGAACTCTATTTTTTATTTACCTCATTTATTTTTCAATTATTGGACCTAAAATTTGGAATTGGGAAAAATGGATTTTTATGACATCTGGGTTATTTGCATTATTTGTATTTTCAACAACACCTAACCACTTTTTAGAAGAACATATTTGGAATCACATAGTAAAAAAACACTTACTTAGAATTTTCATTTGGACATTTGCAACAATTTTTATTATTAACCTATTTATCAATGATATAAACATAACAGCATGGATTCACAACAATATGTGGATAGTTCTTACTTTTGCCGTTTTGATTGGCATTATTCCTGAAAGTGGACCACATCTTGTTTTTGTTACGCTTTTTGCACAAGGAATAATACCATTCCCTATCTTATTGGCAAGTTCTATTACTCAAGACGGACACGGTATGCTACCACTGTTAGCCGAATCACCGAAAGATTTTGTGTGGGTAAAGCTCATAAATGTTGTAATAGGTTTTATTGCAGGTGCAATAGGTCTAATATTAAATTAATATAAAAAATAAAAAAATGGAATATCAAAAGCTAATTCTAAACGCTATAGAAATTGTACGGGAAGCAGGATTTTTCTTAAAAAATGAAATATCAAAGGTGAAAATCTCAGATATTGAAACAAAAAACATTCACGATTTTGTAACTTATGTTGATAAAACTTCCGAACAAATATTGGTAAGGGGACTTCAGGCTCTTATGCCAAAATCGGGATTCTTAACAGAAGAAAAGACTGTAGCAAACGATGAAAAAAAAGAATATGTTTGGATAATTGATCCATTGGACGGCACAACAAATTATATCCATAAACTGCCACCATACTCTATTAGCGTTGCCTTGAGGCATAGAAATAAACTGGTTGGTGGTATCATTTATGAAGTCACGCACAACGAAATGTTCTATGCTTGGCAAGGCGGTGGAGCATTTTTAAACGGTAAACCTATCTCAGTGTCCGGCACATCAAAAGTTTTTGATTCACTCATTGCCACCGGATTCCCTTTTAAAGATTACAGCCGTATAGACGGATTTATGGACTCAATGAAATTTTTTATGGAAAACTCTTTGGGATTGCGAAGACTTGGAAGTGCAGCTGTAGATTTGGCTTATGTGGCTTGCGGCAGGTTTGATGCTTTTTACGAATACAGCCTTAAACCTTGGGATGTGGCAGCAGGTGCATTTATTGTTCAAGAAGCAGGCGGTAATGTTTGTGACTTTGACGGAGGCGACAATTACCTGTTTGGCGAAGAAATAATTGCGGCAAACAGCAATATTTATGAAGAATTCAAAGTAATTGTTTATAAATTTCTTAATGGGCAAGCCAATATTCGGGATTAACTTTCTTTAGTCCTTCCCAGATTTGTAATTCAATTTCTGTTTTGTTGTTTTCATCAGTGAAAGCAGTACCTATGGCTTGTTTTGTTTTAACCTTATCACCTTCTTTTACAAAGACTTGTTTTAAATTGCCGTAAACGGAGTAGAAATTGCCATGTTTGATAAGAACAATTTTATGCTTTCCGGGAACCTCAAATACTTTTCTCACTTCACCGTCAAAAATAGATCTTACAATTGCACCAGGTACAGTTGAAATATAAATACCGTCATTATTTACTTTAATTCCTTTCAGTACAGCGTGCTCATGAGTACCAAATTTACCTGTAATAACACCTTTTTTTACAGGCCAAGGCAGTTTACCTCTGTTTGCCTTAAAATTACCTGCAATTATCTTTTCTTCGGGAGTTAAGAAATAATTAGAGCCTTTTTTACTCTTCTTACTTTTACTTTTTTTTGACCTTGCTCTTGCTTTACGAGCTTCTTCTTCAATAAGTTTTGCCACTTTACGTTTAAGTTCGGCAGCGGCTTTTTGTTGCTTTCTGAGTTTATTAAGAAGTTCTTTTTCGCGCTGTTGCAAGTGATTAATTGTTTCCTTTTGTTTTTCTTTTGATTGAGTAAGTTTTTGCCTCTCACTTTCAAGTTTGGCAAGAAGTTGTTTTTTCTCCTGTTGTTTTTGTTTAAGGTCTTCGGATTTTTTTTCCAGCAAATCCATTATATCACTTATAGCCTCTGCTTGTTTTTTTCGGTAATCTGAAATTTGCTGCAAATACTTCACCCTCATAAAAGCCTGGTTAAATGTTTCTGAAGCAAGCACATACATTATTTGTTCGTAAGGTGATGAATTTTTCCATGCAAAATATATCAACTTGGCATATTGTTTTTTTATCTCTTTTAAATCTTCTTGCATGGAAGATACTATTATTTCATTTTCAGATATTTTATTTTGCAAATAACCCAATTCTTTTTTTATGCCATTAATCAATTTTTCTCTAAGTTCAATTTGTCTGTTTATTAGTAACAAATTATTATATGTTTTTTCTTTTTGTTGTTTGGTTTGCTGCAACAATTTCTTTGTAAGCTTAAGTTCCCTTTCGTATTTCTTTATTTTACGTTCCAATTGTCTCCTGTTTTGCCCAAATGCTACAGAAGAAGATAAAGCAAAAAAAAGTATAAAAAACCATATTAAAAAGTTCGTTCTATTCATCCTTATATTTGGGGATTTTGAGAATATAATTTATATTTTGCTTTTCTTTTAATTTATAATATTTGAGATGAAATTTATAAATATTTTTTTTGTTATTCAGTATAATATCAATCTTTTTAACAAATTTTTTATCCGAGACCATATTACCATAATCTACATAATCTGCTTCCAAAATATATTTATTTAAGAAATCTTGAATCATGGACCTATATAAATCAATCGTATTCCTATCTATATAAAAAGATTGAACGACTAATGATTGAACTAGTCTATGTGGTATTTTTTTACCCTTTTTAGTTTTTTTATAAAATTTTTTAATTTTTTTATTACGAGTTGAACGAAAAA
>JALTDM010000346.1 GCA_027074135.1 Bacteroidales bacterium | reverse complement strand
AAGCTTTAGTAAAAGAGTCTGTATCTATTAAACAGAGTAAATCTCAAGAACTACAACGCATAGAGAAAAGTATTCAAGAAAAAGTAAAAGAGAATGAACAGTTAAAAGCTAAACTGGATGCTTTTCAAAAAAAACAAAAAGAGTTAGTAGAGAAAGAAAAGTCTAAAACATCAGAAAATGAGCTACTTCTTACACAACTTATGTCAGTACAAGAAGAACTAGAGAAGTATTACTTAGAAAATAGAAGACTTAAAGAGAAAAAGCAAGAGGTGAAAAGGTACTACGGTGCAGCAGAGAGAGTGAAGCAACAACTTAGTTACATACTTGGTGCTAAGATGATAGAAGAGTCGAAATCTTTTGGTGGTATGTTGGGGATGCCTTTTACTTTAAGTTCTGTTTATAAAGAGTATAAAAAAGATATGAAAGAACGAGAAGATAAAAAGCTGCCTCCTATTAAAATATATGCTGATGCTTATGAAGCAGAGAGAGTTAAAAAACATCTCTCTTATAGGCTTGGTCAAGCAATGATACAGAGTATGAAGTCTCCATTTGGTGTTTTCATTTTACCATTTGCACTAAAAAAAGCTCATAGAGAGTATAAAGAGGAAAGATTAAATGTATAAAGAAGATATAAAAACTATTTTCCCACTTTTAAAAGAACTTTATGATTTGGATGGTCTCATTTTAGTGGGTAGTGATGTATCAGTGTGGAAAAGTTTGAGTGAACAAACTAACATCAAAGATGTACACTATGTAAATACACAAGAACAAAAACAGATTTCTTTTCCAAATGAGTGGCATATACACGAACAACTTTTAGCAAAAGAGGATGGCATAGTTTCATACTATGAGCTAAGTAACTCTCAACTTAGTGGAACAATCCCTAGTGAAGTATTAAATACACTTTGGAGAAACTTGAGAACAGTGGATGTTAGAGAGAAAAAAGCACTTTCTCTTGAAACTTTTATGTCAAATGTATCTGCTCGTAAAAATGTACTTATTGTTAACTCTTTTGATGCTGTTGATATTGTTCAAAAGAGTATTGGTATCGAGGTGGTTGTGGCGCATACGATTGACAGCGATGATGAAAGTTTAATACACTATTCAAAAAATACTTTAGATGCACAAATGAAAAAACTAGGCTATAAAGCTGTAGCACTTTTAGAAGATAAACATCCGCAAGTTTTTTTAGCAGTATATGCAGTAGATAAAGAAAAACAAAAAAAAGAGCTAGAGACTATAAACGCAACACTACAAACGAAAATACAAGAGAGTGAAAAACTTGCACAAGAACAAGTTGCTCTTAAAGAAGAGAAACAAAAAATAGCACAGGCACTCGAGATAGAAAAAGCAAACGTAGTAAAACTTCAAAAAGAGAAAG
>JALTDM010000345.1 GCA_027074135.1 Bacteroidales bacterium | reverse complement strand
GTGTAGAACCAACACTATAACTCCCCATCCATTTAATAATTTCTCTTGCCATATTTTTTTTCTGTAAATGAAAACTATTTTTCATTTAAGGTAATGAGAATTAAAGAATTTTTGATAAAAATATATATACGCACTATAAAATCCCACTTCAATGTGTTAAAAAAATATTATTATTGATTGAATTTATACAAAAAATTGTAACTTTGTAAAAAAACAATTAGTTATGAAAAAATTTTTATTTGTTTTAACTTTTATCTCTCTTACAGTGTATGGTTTTTCACAAAACAAGGGAGGTAAAGAAAGAGTTTATACCAATGCAATGGAATTTTATAAAACATTGTCAGACGGTAGTTATGCTCAAAATTTCACTTTACAGGATATTAATGGTAACACTTACACTCTTTATGATTACCTGGATCAAGGAAAAACAGTTTTTATTGACTTTTTTGCGGTGTGGTGTGGTCCATGTTGGAATTTTATGAATACTCATGCTTTGGAAAACCTTTACAAAGAACATGGTCCTGCTGGAGCAACGGGTGTTGATACCAACACCACGGATGATATAATGGCTTTTGCTATAGAAACCAGTGGCAATAATGCCAATTTAGCATGTTTACAAGGTGATGCAAACAACTGTAACAGCCAAGGTGGAACCCAAGGAGATTGGATTACTGCAGCAGGAGATTTACCTTTGCTACCTACATATTCTCCTAACACGGCACAATGTGTAAGTGATTATGATATTAGTTACGTTCCCACTATTTATAAAATTTGTCCGGATAGAACTGTAAAAGAAGTTGGACAATTAAGTTCTGCTGACGAATACTATGCAACAGTTTCCCAATGTCCAGCTGTTACTTCAAACGGCAATGATGCTAAATTATTCAGTTTTGATTACCCTACAGTATTCCCTTATTGCACCTCAGATTTTGAACCTAAAATTACTATTCAAAATTACGGCACTCAAAATCTCACGAGTGTACAAATAAAAACTTATGTAGACGGTAATGAAGCTTCATCTTATAATTGGAGTGGTTCTCTTGGTACTTATGAAATTACACAAGTAACTTTGCCACAAATATCAATTGGCAGTGGTTCACATACATTGAAAGTGGAATTATTAAATCCTAATGGAGTTCCCGATGAAGACAATTCAAATAATTCAAAAGAAATCACCGTTTCCTCAAATCCTGACGGAACACATGTTATGGTTGATATCCTAACAGATAATTATCCGGATGAAACAACATGGGATTTAAAACTTAACGGAAATATTATTGCTTCCGGAGGTCCGTTTACACAACCACAAACTCACAATACGATTGAAATGTGCTTAGAAGCAGGCCAATGTTATGATTTTACTATTTACGACGCCTATGGTGATGGAATGAGTTACAATGGGGTAGTAGGACATGTAACTGTAACAGCAGGAACCGATACTTTAGTTGATTTTAGTGGTGCGGATTTTACCAGCTCAAAAACCGTTAATTTCTGTTTGTCAAATTCCGGGGTAAGTAATGCTATTTTCGAAGACTTGTCCATTTACCCTAATCCTGTTTCTGAAGAATTAACAGTAATGAATGCACAAGGTGGAATCCTTAGTATTGTTACCAATGCAGGGGTTGTTGTTTACAAAAAGGAATTAAAAAACTCTAACGAAAAAATAAATGTAAAAAACATTCCTGCCGGATATTATGTGCTAAAAATAATGAAATCAGGAAAAGTTATTACTAAACCCCTGGTTATCACAGAATAATTGTAAAGATTTTATTCATTAAAAGGGGCTATTCAGCCCCTTTTTTATTTTATAAAAATGTATAAAGAATCATCGACAAATATTTTATGTAATTTTGTTTGATATTAAATAATTCCCATTATGAAAAAGCTCTTTTTATTATTAGTGTTGGTTCTTGTATTTTTTTCATGTTCGAACAAGAAAAAAAGTATTAACGGTGTAACAAATTTAGAAAAAAAGTCAGTTGATACTTTATTCAATAATCGGAATTATGAAATGTTATCGGACACTGTTATTTCAACTGTATCTTTAGATATGTTGCCGGATAAGCCGCCTATTTTTAAACATTTTAACAAAAAAGAATTTTTAGATTCTTTAATTTTTTCTGTAACAAAAGGTAGAATAAAAGCGTATGACTTTTTTGATTTTACGCCATTGACAATAAATGAAATTAAGGAAAATTTAGGAATGATTAAAGATACTGTTGCTGTAGAAAATCCTGCAACGGGTGATACTACTATAAAAGTGACAAACGGTAATTTTGAAATATCAAATGTACGTGAAGTAGTGTTTATAGAAAAATGGTATTGGAATAAATCAAAAAATTATTTACACAAAAAAATAATAGCTTACGGACCTGTTATTTATGTTGTAAAAGATGATTCTACAGCAGGTTATCCTGTTTTGAAAAGAGTGCCATTTGTTGTGTTAAACAAATAAAAGATAAAAGAGTTAGATTATAGGTAAAATGGTTGAAGCTCACATTAAGAAAAAACGAAAAGTATCTGATTATCATAAGATATATAAACGATCGGGATTGTATAAATTCCTTTGTAAGAATTGTGTTTATCTCATTCTCACTATTTTGTTTTTTATTGCAGTTATTGTTTTGTTCCAACATCTAATAGGAGATTTCGATTCGTTTTTTAAGTCTATAATTAAAGACCTGGATTTGGTTTATGTTTATTTATTGTTTTTTATTTCGGAATCTTTTTTAGGCTTAATCCCTCCAGATATTTTCATAATTTGGAGTAAAACCCTACCAATGCCATATACATCAATTGCTTTATTATCGATATTATCATATATCGGAGGCATTAATTCGTATTTTATAGGTACGCTATTGAAAAAAATTCCTGCAATAGAAAGATATGTAAGAAAACAACAAGATAAATATTACAAACAAATAAGAAAGTGGGGAGGAATTTTAATTGTTATTGCAGCTTTATTCCCTCTTCCATTTGCTATGATATGTATTATTGCAGGTAGTATAAATTATCCGTTCAAACGATTTTTGATAATAACTACCACAAGGATTATTCGTTTTTTTGCATATGCATGGATTTTCTTTAATTTTATTCACTAATGAAAGAAAAAGTTCCAATAAGTATTTTCAAGTTTGGCTATCTTGACAAAGAATTATATGAAGAAGCATTAAATATACGAAAAAAAGTGTTTGTGGACGAACAAAAAGTATCCGAAAACAAAGAGGTAGAATATGAAGAAGGAAGCACTTTTTTCTTGTTGTTTTACGATAATATTCCGGCCGTTACAGTAAGATATCGCTTTACTGACAAAGGGGTAAAATTAGAACGGTTTGCCACATTAAAAGAATTTAGAGGTAAGGGATTAGCATATATTCTTTTGAATTATGTCTTGGAAGATTTGAAAAATTGCAAAAAAATGATTTATTTGCACTCGCAATCATATATTGTAAAATTGTATGAAAAAGCTGGTTTTGTCAAAAAAGGAGATATTTTCTATGAAGCAGGAATACCGCATTATTTAATGATATTGAAAAAAATAAACATTGAATAAAATTAAGCAAATAGCAGGACAAACAGCCATTTATGGTGTAAGCAGTATAGTAAGCCGCTTGCTTAATTATCTTCTTACACCTCTACATGTTAGTGTTTTTGCTCCCGCCCAATACGGTGTTATTACAGAAATGTATGCTTATGTTAGTTTCCTAATTGTATTTCTAACCTATGGAATGGAAACAGCTTATTTTAGATATTCACATAAATATGATCCACACAAGGTTTATTCTACAGCTGTTACTTCTCTATCGATTAGTTCTTCAGCATTTTTATTTTTTGTTTTATTGTTTTCCGGTAGTATTGCATCATTTATAGGTTATCCCGGACACCCTGAATATGTAAAGTGGTTCGCTTTTGTTGTAGCTATAGACGCATTTAATACAATACCTTTTGCTAAACTTCGCAATCAAAATAAAGCTGTTAAATTCAGCGTAATACGCACATTAAACATCTTAGTGAATATTACAATGAATATTTTATTTCTGGTTGTTTTTCCACGTATTTACCAAAAACCGGGATTTGATTGGTTATCATCAATATATAATCCTTCTGTTGGTGTTGGATATGTTTTCATTGCTAATCTTGTAGCATCAATTTTTACTTTTTTGATGTTGCTACCAGTAATTTTTGAAGAAAAAATAAAATTTGACGGGAAATTGTGGCGGGAAATGATTGTATACGCATTACCTCTTTTAGTTGGCGGACTTGCAGGTATGATAAATGAGACATTAGATCGTATTTTATTACGTGTGTATCTGCCACCAAAAGTAAATCCTTTGGCACAAATTGGTATCTATGGAGCAAACTATAAAGTGGCAATACTTATGACTTTATTTATACAGATGTTCCGTTATGCTGCAGAACCTTTTTTCTTCGCCAATGCAAAAGAAAAAAACTCTAAGCAACTATATGCAGATGTAATGAAGTATTTTATCATTTTCGGGTTGTCAATTTTTTTGTTTGTAATGCTTTACATTGATATTATAAAGGCAATTATTATAAACGAAAGATATTACGAAGGTATTAAGGTCGTTCCTATTCTACTTTTAGCAAATTTGTTTTTGGGAATTTTTTACAATCTTTCGGTATGGTACAAAATCAATAATTTAACGAAGTTCGGTGCATATTTGCAGATATTCGGTGCAATTATTACCATTTTATTAAATATTTATTTAATCCCGAGAATAGGTTATATGGGCGCAGCTTGGGCAACATTTTTCTGTTATTTCTCCACAATGACCGCTTCATACTTCCTCAGCAGGAAGTATTATTCCATAAATTATGATTTGAAGTCCATAGCGCTTTATTTTTCAATTACACTCGGGTTGTATTTTATCACTTCACAAATTAGTTATCCCAACAATTTTATCAAGTATGGAGTAAATACTGCTCTGTTTTTAGGTTTTGTAACTTTTGCATCTTATAGGGAAAATCTTTTACCTTTGTTTTTCAAAAAAACGGTAAAATGAAAATTCATTTAAGAATTATGATAATGAGTAAACGGTAATAGAAGCATCATTCACCTTAATCCTCCCTCAAGAGAGGAAAATAAAGTTCTTTCCTTGAAAGGAGATACAG
>JALTDM010000344.1 GCA_027074135.1 Bacteroidales bacterium | reverse complement strand
CTACTATTTATTTTAATGAGAGAAACATAAGTAACTTTTTTTATAAAAATTGGCATATGAAATTAAACTATAAGACTACACCTTTTAAAACAACCATAATATTAACACAACTGAAGCTGCCAAAATAACAGCAAAAGACCATAATAAAGGAAGCCTGATACTTTTGCTTCCAAACGATAATCCGTAAATCATCTTCATCAAATTGTTACTTGTTACAGCAATAATAGTAGCAATTGCAATTTCAGTAATACTTACTTCAAACTTACCCATAAATAAACTGAGTAGAAACGGATCAATATCTGTTACCCCGACAACAAACGAAAGTACATTAAGACCTCCAGAGCCATAACTAGCCAAAACAAATTTAGTGATTGCCGCAAATAACACAAACAAAACTGCAAAAATCAATGCTGTTTTAAATTCTAACGGATTTTTTTGTTTGCCTTCTCTCCTGTCAATTACAATATCTCTTCCCTTTTTACCAAACTTCAATACTACAAAACCTATAACAAAAGTAAGCATTATCAAAATAGCAAACGGCAAAAGCAACTTCCCTGCAAGTTCACTATTAAAAATATAAGACAAAATAAATATACGGATAAACATCATACCTGTAGCCATTACTATTCCTGCACTAATTTGATTAAGAGGAGCATCTGTATCTTTACTTTTACGTGCCAACACAATAGTAGTAGCCGTACTGCTATATAATCCTCCAAGCAATGCAGTTATTATCAATCCTTTTTTCGGAAAAATAAATTTTTGTAAAATATAACCGGTATATGAAATACCTGAAACAACAACAACTGCAAGCCAAAACTTAAATGGAGATACAGGAATATATGGTGTAATAATTTTATCCGGCAATAAAGGCAAAATAACTCCTGACATTATTAAGAACACTGCCAATGTAATAAACTCATCATCATCAAACTTGCCCGAAAGCGTTTTCAATTTCTCTTTCATCTCAACCAGCACCAACACTGTAGTAACCACAAGAACAACAAGCCAAACCTTTTGCACATATAATAATGGTGCAATACTGTAAGTTATAAAAATAGTTATAATTGATGTCATTCCAAAATTGCCTACCTTCTCAATTTTTTTCCAATAAAAAATCACCATCAAAAACAGAATACCAATTCCACCACTTATATACAACAATATATTATCCGGAGACACAATATATAATATATATCCCAGAATCCCGACAAAAGCAAATGTCCTATCTGTACCAAAAAGTGTTTTCTTATTTTCTTCCCAATGCCTCCTCCTCTGCTCTAAACCTATAAGCAATGAAAAAGCCACAGTAAGCAAAAAGTAAACTATATCTTTTGGTATAGTGTGAAAAATAGTTCCCATACATTATTTATTTTTTTTGCAAAATAAAACAATTTTTGCCAAACTGTTTC
>JALTDM010000343.1 GCA_027074135.1 Bacteroidales bacterium | reverse complement strand
CCCCAATTCTTACAGGAGTCATGGGCAATGAGTCTGTGGGGCAAAGTTCGCTACAAGCATAACAACTATGACATAATTCAGGAAAAATTAAAATTTCAGACGGAAGTGCTACAATCGCATTAAAATTGCAAACATCAGCACATTCTCCACAATATGTGCAATTTTTACTTTCCCATTTAGGAACCATTTTGTTAATTTGCTTTGTCTGTTTTAATTTTGACTTTATAAAAAGCGCTGAATTTGGCTCCTCTACATCCAAATCGGCTAAAACAATTTTATTTCCCAAACTTGCAAGATAAGATGCAAGATTTGTGGAAACGGTGGTCTTTCCTGTGCCACCTTTTCCACTTGCTATTGTTAATTTAATATTATCTATTAACATTGTTTGAATTATTTACTCCGTGAGCTCTACCGCCACCGTTTCCAAAACCAGCTCCATTTCCTTTGCAAGGTTGATTGTTTCTGTTTAAACCTCTTCCTTGATTTTGTCCTTGACCTTGTCCTGAACCATCAAATCTTCCCATTCCAGATCTTGTAGAGTTTGCACTTACAATATTTCTGCCAGTTCCATTATTGTTTCCCATTCCAAATCCATTTCCTCTAGCCATTCCAGCTCCTCTTCCAAAACATCTATTTCCTCTGTTCATTCCTCTTCCTCTTCCAAAACATCCATTTCCTCTCATCACAAACTCCTTAGTTTTATTTTTTTATTTCTATAAATTTTTTGCACCCTTTTTCAGGTGTTCCGCCGTTTGTTGTCCATTCTTTTGCGCCATCTTTAAATAATTTATATCTTTGGCATCTGTTTTTATTAATACATTTACTATTATTACAAGCTACAATCATTCTCTCCCCTTAACTTCTAGTATTTTATTATGTAACAAAGAATCAGCAATTTTTCTTCTTGCTGATTCTATCAATCTTGAAAAAGTGGTGCGAGATATATTCATTTTATCTGCACATTCTTGTTGATATAAAGATTCATAATCGGATAATCTGATTGCTTCCATTTCATCTTCATAAACAATAACTCTCTTTAGATTTCCTCCTCTTACCCCGCAGGGTTTAAAACATATTTCACTGTGATCAGCAGCTATATTTCTATTTTTTCTTCTTCTTCCACAAAAAGGCATTTTTTTGTATCCTTTCTAAGATTATATGCACATATGTTCGTAATTATATCGCACATATGTTCAAAAGTCAATAGTTTTTATGTAAAATTGATAAAATATTTTGTATAATTCAAACATGAAAATAAATAATTTAAAACTTAAAGATTTTGATAAGAATAACTTCTTGGCTAAATGCAATGAGTTTGCCAATATACTGCTTAAATATAATAAAATTCATAATGTAAGCGGAGTTAAAAATTATCAAGATGTAATGGATAATATTTTAGATAGTATTTATCC
>JALTDM010000342.1 GCA_027074135.1 Bacteroidales bacterium | reverse complement strand
CGTTCTTCAAGCGGCAAGTGGCTATTGTCTTTGTAATAAGAATCTTGTGGTAATAGAGCAACCGAATCTTCCGGCAATCTGTCTATAATTTTGCGAACTACGGTCGTTTTCCCCGAACCTGTTCCTCCTGCAATACCTATTATCATCATGACCTGCAAACATAAATTGTTTTGGACTTTTCAAAGTTAATTATTTTTAATGAAAATTTTATTGCAACAAAAAGGTAATTTTCCCAATTCACTATTTTACCCATATTCCAACAAATAATATTGTAGTCATACAACCCTTACACTATGAAATCGCTCTACATCTTTCAGAATAATGTCCTGCCTAACAACGTCAACCTGAATACGTCATTTTGAACAACGTCGTTCCGAAGATGTCATTCCGAACAACGTCATTCCGAACTTGTTTCGGAATCTAAATGTTTCAGTATCTCTTTTGTTTCAAAATCTTATTGTTTCAGGTTCTCATCATTTCAGAATCTTTTGTTTGGGAATATCAAAATCATTGAGATGCTGAAATGAATTCAGCATAAGGACGATAAGTGAATAAAGCAGGTGTTGAAATGACCCAATACTACTGACAAATCTTTCATGCAAGTCAAATTTATTGCGATCACAAATACTTTCTTCCCACACGATACAATCCTGCGATAATGGAACAAAGTACAGTTCGTTTATTTACTTTTGACAACAAACAAGATAGAATGAGCTGCAAAATGGAACTTTCCTAACATTTACATTCCGAATATATATTTTGAAACCGCTTGTTTATTCCACAAAAAACAGCCCCAACATAATTTTTATTGTAATTTTGTATTTTCAAAAAAATCAAGGCTATGGAATACAACTTCAGAGAAATAGAACAAAAGTGGCAAAAGAAATGGGAAGATGATAAAATCTATAAAGTTGACATTGATAAAAGCAAACCTAAATATTATGTACTCGATATGTTCCCTTACCCTTCCGGTGCAGGATTGCATGTCGGTCATCCGCTCGGATACATTGCTTCGGACATTTACGCCAGGTATAAACATTTGAAGGGCTACAATGTTTTACACCCGATGGGCTTTGATGCTTTCGGTCTGCCCGCCGAACAATATGCTATCCAAACAGGACAACACCCTGCCGTAACAACTCAAAAAAACATTGAAAAATACAAATCACAACTTCGCAAAATCGGATTTAATTACGATTGGGACCGTGAAGTAGTAACAAGCGACCCAAAGTATTACAAGTGGACACAATGGACTTTTATACAAATGTTCCACCATTGGTACGACAACAAATTGCAAAAAGCAAGACCTATATCGGAACTTATAGCTGAATTTGAAAAAAACGGCACAAAAAACATTGATGCCGCCCAAACTGAAGAACTTACCTTTACGGCAGAAGAGTGGAATGCCTTTGACGAACACAAAAAGCAAGAAATTTTGCTTAACTACCGTTTGGCATACATATCCGAAAGTCTGGTAAACTGGTGTCCGGCACTCGGCACAGTATTGGCAAACGATGAGGTAAAAGACGGCGTATCAATTCGCGGCGGTTATGAAGTAGTTCAGCGCAAAATGAAACAGTGGTCACTGCGTGTTACTGCTTATGCCGAAAGGTTGCTCGAAGGACTGGAACGCGTGGATTGGACAGATTCACTAAAAGAAATGCAAAGGAATTGGATTGGCAAATCGGAAGGTGCGGAAGTATTTTTCCCCGTAAAAGATTCCGACATCAAAATAAAAATCTTCACCACACGCCCGGACACAATTTTCGGTGCAACATTTATGGTTTTGGCTCCCGAACTTGACATCGTGCAACAATTGATTACCGAAGACAAAAGAAAAGAAGCCGACGAATATATAAAATATGTGCTGCGACGCACAGAAAGGGAAAGACTTGCCGATGCCAAAAACATAACAGGTGTATTTATCGGGTCTTATGCCATAAATCCGTTTACAGGCAAAGAAATACCTATTTACATAAGCGATTATGTGCTTTCGGGTTACGGCACAGGTGCAATTATGGCGGTACCCGCCCACGACAGCCGCGATTTTGCTTTTGCAAAACATTTCAACTTACCTATTATTCAAGTGGTAATGCGAAAAGGTGAAACCCCGACCGACCCGTCAGAGTGGGAAGACTCTTACGACTCCAAAGAAGGTATTTTAATCAATTCGGATATACTGAACGGATTGGAAGTAAAAGATGCTTTTGAAAAAATCATAGAAGAAATTGAAAAACGTGGATTGGGCAGACGGAAAATAAACTACAAACTCCGCGATGCAATTTTTTCAAGACAAAGGTACTGGGGCGAACCATTCCCAATTTACTACAAAGACGGATTGCCATATACATTGCCGGAAGATGAATTGCCGCTTGAATTGCCCGAAATAGATTCTTACAAACCGACAGAAGACGGCGAACCTCCTCTTGCAAGGGCAAAGAATTGGAAAACAAAAGAAGGTTATCCTCTTGAGACATCTACAATGCCGGGGTTTGCTGGCTCATCGGGTTATTATCTCAGATACATGGACCCGCACAACAACGAAAGGTATTTTTCTCCCGAAGCGGTTAATTATTGGCGAAGTGTTGACTTGTATGTGGGTGGTGCAGAACATGCAACCGGTCACCTTATTTACGCAAGATTTTGGAACAAATTCCTCTATGATATGGGGCTTACTCCCGAAGATGAGCCGTTCAAAAAATTGATAAACCAAGGAATGATTCAAGGACGCTCAAATTTTGTTTACAGAATAAAAAATACAAATACCTTTGTTTCTTACGGGCTGAAAGACAAATACGACACTACTCCCATACATGTGGATATTTCGCTGGTAAAAAACGATATACTCGACATAGAAGCATTTAAAAAGTGGAGACCTGAATTTGAAAATGCCGAATTTATCCTTGAAAATGGCAAATACATTTGCGGTTGGGCAATAGAAAAAATGTCCAAATCAATGTTCAATGTGGTAAATCCCGACGATATCATCGAACAATACGGAGCTGACACGCTCAGACTTTACGAAATGTTTTTGGGACCGATAGAACAGCACAAACCATGGGATACAAACGGAATAGACGGTGTGCACAAGTTTCTGAAAAAGTTTTGGCGACTGTTCCACCTGAACGGCGAATTTGAAGTAAGCAACGACAAACCTACCGAAGACGAATTAAAGATATTGCACCGCACAATTAAAAAGGTTACAAACGACATTGAAACTTTCAACTACAACACTGCAATCAGTTCGTTTATGATTTGCGTAAACGACTTGACTTCGCTTAAATGCAACAAAAGGGCGGTATTGGAACCGCTTACCATTTTGCTCTCACCATTTGCTCCGCATATTACCGAAGAGCTTTGGAGACTTTTGGGTCACAACGATTATATTTACAATGCCGAATTTCCGGGTTACGACGAAAAGTATTTGGTAGAAAACGAATTCGAATATCCTGTATCGTTCAACGGCAAAATGAGATTCAAAATAAAACTGCCACTGGATATGCCGAAAGACGAAATGGGAAAAACAGTGTTGTCGCACGAAAAAGCACAAAAATGGCTTGGCGGCAAACAACCCAAAAAAGTCATCATAGTACCCAAGAAGATTATAAATATTGTAATATAAAAAACAAAAACGGCGGGCATCCGGTCCCGCCGTTAAATGTTCTTATTTTATCACATCTTCAATTATCTTGTCAATTTCGTTTCTTTTTTCTTCTATTTGTTTTTTTATTTCTTCCTGTCTGTCTAGTTCCTTTTTTATTTCAGCCACTATTTTTTGTTGTTGCGCGAGGGGGATATCGGGGATTTGGAAATTTTTACTTCCTTTTTTTCATTACTTCCTTAGCAAATCTGTCAAAGTCTGATTCTATTTTTTGGGTTTTGTTAAATTGCTCATACTCTTTTGCGGCTTTTCCCAATGCCTGTTGGTGTGATATAGTGCCTTTATTGTCCAAAACCTTAAAGTCGTTGAAGCTCAAAAAACGGTTTATACTGTCGGCAAGTTCCTGCATAGTAAACGGTCGGTTTTGCTCTTTGCGGATTTCAATCTGGTTTTCAATATAATCGAAATATGATGAAACGGTTCGTTCCAGCCGTTTTATTTCCTTTTCGCTGGTAATTTTTTGCTATTTGAGTGTCGGATTTTAGTATTCTTCCTTTGGGTGCGTTTTTCCAAGTGGTTAGCCCCATGTTGGATTTATTTTTATCAGCACGGTGATATATTATTTCGGCGGCAGTTTGTCCAGTAATGGCATAATGAAATTTGTTTTGCACTGTAGCATAAAATTCCCGGGTTATCTCCTAATCTTTATCGTAATCAATACTGCACTCGGCGAAAATATCGGTAATTTTTTGATAAATACGGCGTTCGCTTGCACGGATCGAACGAACTCTTTCCAGTAATTCGTCAAAATAATCTTTGCCGAAAACAGTTCTTGCCTGTTTTAATCTGTCATCGTCAAGCACAAAACCTTTTATGATGTATTCCTTCAATACCTTGGTAGCCCAAATTCTAAATTGAGTAGCTCGTTTGCTGTTTACCCTGTAACCGACGGCTATAATTGTGTCTAGATTGTAAAAAGTAAGTTTTCTTTTCACGGTTCGTTTACCTTCTTGTTGAACTGTTTCCAAAATGGAAATAGTTGCATCTTGCTGTAATTCACCGCTTTCGTAAATATTTGCCAAATGGTTGGCAATTGCCTGCACCCCGACGCCAAACAATTCTGCCATTGCCTTTTGAGTAAGCCACAGCGTTTCGTCTTGTAAAAAAACTTCTACTTTTACTTCGCCGTTGCTGTCGGTATATAAAACAAAATTATTTTTCTGCAAATCCATTGCTTAATCCCATTTAATTTTTCTCATATAATCAAGTGCCGTTTCAAAAATACCGTCTTAGGCCGGCAATACAAGCAAAATTTAACAGTTATATCGGGATATTTTTTTTCTTCGTTCTACATGCAATTAACTTAATAAAAATAAGAAATTTTACTTATTCCCTAATCAAAAAGACATCACAAAATCAATCGAAACCACATATTCATTAAAGCTGTTTATTCCCGCAGCTACTCTGATAAGTTTGTCGTAATAAGTTACAAAGTATAAACTGATTCCCGCGGAATACAAATATTTTTCACCCGTTATACCGCAG
>JALTDM010000341.1 GCA_027074135.1 Bacteroidales bacterium | reverse complement strand
CAACGTTCTGCACAAAAATCTGGCAAATGAAGATACAATAGATTGGTTGCAAAACCAAATAGATTCCCTATACGCCAAGCCTATTACAAAGAAAACGGTAGATGCTTTGAACCTGGAGTTCAGAATGCGAGTAATAGAAGCAATAGACACTACAGACAAACCTTCAAAACTTGTAATAGAAACCTTAGATACAATAAAAGCCTTGGTGAACATACGGGAAGACAAAGATTGGAAAAACGCACTTAAACTTTCTTATCTATTTATTCAAGCACAGGATTTTGATTTTGCAGCTAAAATCTTAGAACCATATATTTACGACAAAAACGTATTTGAAGATTTGTTATATAATTACATACTGCTTTGTACATATTCAGATGCACGAATTTTCTCAAACAAATTTGCTTATGCAATGCAAAAATTAGAAAAAATGGATCATAACAGATTCTGCAGTTTGATAAAAGACAAAACTGTATCGTTCCAAATTTTCAGAAATACACGGGTCAAAGACTTGTATTGCGGAAAATGTAAGAAAGGGAATTAAAAAAATGGCTGCCCACTCGGGCAGCTTTTTTTAGAAAAATAATTTCTTTTTTATTTTTTTTTATATTTGCAGTCACAATAATAAAGGCGGTAATAGCTCAGTTGGTAGAGCATCAGCTTCCCAAGCTGAGGGTCGCGGGTTCGAGTCCCGTTTACCGCTCTTTTTTATTCTGTAATACTTTGTTTTAACAGAAATCTTTTCCATAAACTTTTAAGCGAAATATAAACTATAGGCAAGGCAATATTCAAAATCCAAACAATGCTCACGGTTGATATTCCTATTCCCGCATCAATGCCAACCAAAGGAAATGTAAAGGAAGACACACTCCCCCTTATTCCTATCTCTACCCAGAAAAACGAAGGGATAAACATAACGACAAAATACATTAAAGACATTGCAATAAAAATACCATAAAAGCTGCCTGAATAACCAAAAACCTTTGCTACAAAATATGCTTGCAATACAAAAATCACAAACCTAACCAGCGACAACAAAAAAACAAACAAAAATCCTTTTATACCCTGATTTTTTACTGCAAGAACAACATCGGAAACGGCTTCCGGCTTAAAATAAAAAAACAATACTGTAACTAAAATCAAACTACCTGTTACGGAAGCAATAAACCACCACGGCACATCAAACGAAAAACCCGTAAAAACAATCGAAATCACGCCTGCAAAAAAAGTAACTGATACCTGAACAAACGATGAATAAACCGAAGCAACAAAAATGCGCTTTCGTTCTCTACCGTTTTCACTAAACAAGGTTCGTCCGAAATACTCCCCTACCCTATTAGGCGTAGCTACACCTGCGGTCAAACCCGTTAACACTGAATTTATTGCGTCTTCAAAACTTATTCTTCCCACTACAGGCAGTAAAATAAAACGCCACTTTGCAGCCTCTACCGACCAATTTACGGCAACGAACCCCAACGGAACAATTAACAACCAAAATCTATTCAAGTGTATTTGCGAGAAATCTAACTCCGACAACTTATAAACCAAAAAGACATAAGCCGCCGCAAAGATTATAATTTTCCAATATTTGGAAGAAATCTTCACTTTACGAAATAATTTGAAAGTAACTCAAATATAAGTGGATACATATTATTTTTCACTTCGTTTACAAAATCTCTGTCAACCCATCTTACCTCTTCAATTCCCTCTTCTGTTTGCGGTACAAAATCATAATCGTCACTTTGCATCAAAAACCAAGAAGTTTCTTTTAATGCCCAAAACCCGTATGTATCATAAATATGATAAGTTACATCAAAAAGCTTTCCGGCTACAATTTTTTTCACTCCACATTCTTCCGAAACTTCCCTTACTGCTGCCCCAATGATTTTTTCTCCTGGTTCTACTTTACCTTTCGGCAAATCCCATACTCCGTTTCGTTTTATTAACAAAACTTCACCCGCTGAATTACTTACTATACCACCTGCAGCACTAATTGTCTTAAATCTTGACCAAAAATCCTCTTTACACTTATCATCCCGGCACTTCAAGCAAACAGTTTCATCATTTTTCCTAATACCGTCTAGGAATTCGTGTAATTTGCCTTCAATATCCGAAAAATCAAAAACATAAGTGCACCCATTATCACTACTTCCATCATAGTTAAGCAGTATAATATTCCTATTGAAAAAAATTTTATACATTTGTTCTTATGAAAAATATTTCAACAAAGTTAGCAAATTATTTATTAGAGATAAAAGCTGTAAAACTCAGCCCCGAGAATCCGTTTACTTGGGCATCAGGCTTAAAATCTCCTATTTACTGCGACAACAGGCAAATTTTATCATACCCTGAAATTAGGAACTTTGTTAAAAATAGTTTTGCAACAGTAATAAAAGAAAACTTCCCTGAAGCAGAATACATTGCGGGAGTAGCCACAGGTGCAATTGCCGTTGGAGTACTTACAGCCGATTTACTCGGAATACCGTTTGTATATGTAAGACCGAAGGCAAAAGACCACGGACTAAAAAATCAAATAGAAGGCAAAATCGAAGCGGGTAAAAAAGTTGTGGTAGTAGAAGACCTGGTTTCTACCGGTAAAAGTAGCCTCGAAGCTGTGAAAGCGTTGAGAGAAGCAGGATCAAATGTATTGGGTATGGTTTCTATATTTACTTATGGACTGGAAGTTGCGGAAAAAAACTTCGATGAAGCAGACTGCAAACTAATTCCTCTCACTAACTATAACGTTTTGCTCGACGAAGCAATAAAAAACGGATATATAAACAATACAGATTTAGAAAGTTTGCAAATTTGGAGAAAAGACCCTGAAAACTGGTATAAAATAACATTAAAGAAATAAGTATGGCATCATTAAACATTGAGACAAAAACAGGAACTGTAAAAAAGAACATTACGGAAGTATATGATTTTTTGACAAATATGAACAACTTCAAAGGTCTTGTTCAAGACCAACACATAAAAAACTGGCAATCAACCGAAGAATATTGCACATTTGATGTAGAAGGAGCGGGGAATGTAGGATTTATCATTCATGAAAAAGTTCCCCGGCAAAAAATTGCTTATAAAAATTACGGCAACGTCCCTTTTGATTATTTAATGACTGTGCACCTGTCACCCAAAGATGAAAATGAAACGGAAGTAAGATTGCAATTTGAAGCGGACGTAAATCCCGTTATAAAAATGATGATTAAAAATCCTTTGGCAAACTTATTGAATACAATTATCGAAAAACTTGACACAATAAATTTTTAGGACTATGAAAGCAATGTTAATTACACTTGTAGTGTTTATTTCGGCAGTAAATATGAAATCTTGCAACAAAAACAAAGAAAAATCAGCCAAAACAGACATCAAGCCCATTCTGATAGATGAAAATATGGCTATTGCACCAAAGTATGACAACACTATTAAATTTACCGCAAGGGTAAAAGGAGACATACTTACAGCAACAATTGAATACTACGGTTGCGAAAATGACGAATTTGACCTTGTGTTTAACAAGATGTGGTTGAAAAGCCTTCCTCCCAAAGCAAATCTTTTCTTGAAAAAGACAGAAGGCACTTGTAACAAAAAAGGAAATTATACAAAAACTTATAAGTTTGACCTTAAGAATTTGCGTAACTCTAGCTCAAAAGAAGTTATGATTAAAATTATGAATTACACAGAGTATTTTAAATATGAATACGAAAAATGAAAATTAAAATTATCTTTTTTGCTGGATTTTTCATTTTTTTATCTACTAAAATTTTTTCGCAGAACAAACCTGAATTTGTTATTAAGCTGGAAAATAAAGCTGCCAAACATTATAATATGGGTGACTATTTACTGGCAATGCATTATTATCAAAAATTATATGTGGTAGATAGTTCTAACCTGGATTACACATCAATGCTTGCCTATGCCTATGTTGAAGCAGAAAGAAAAATCAAAGAAGCTATACGGCTAATGAGAAAATATGAAAAAAAAGGCGGCACTCTTGACAACGATTATTATTACCATTTGGGAAAAGCATATATGTTTGATTTCAAAATAGAAAAAGCACTTGCCGCTTTCAATAAATTTTATTATAACCCTTCGGTAGAAAAATCTAAAAAAGAAGCCAAATTTGATAAACAACGAGCCGAAGAAGTTAAAAGATTAAAAGAAATGTGCCACAATGCAAACAATCTGCTATCCCATCCCTTGAGAGTAAAATTCGAGAACCTGGGACCAAATGTAAATTCATCACATGATGACTATTTGCCACTTCTAATTGATGGCGGCAAACATCTTTTATTCACAAGTAATAAATATTATGACCAACTTTATGAAGTTTATACACAAAACATTTATCAAAGTGAGAAAGTAAATGACAAATGGACATTTGCCAAACCAATGAAAAAACTAAATTCAGAAGATAACGAAGAATTGGTTTCTGTTACAACCGATGGTAAAACAATGTTTGTAAGAAATAACTTTTATGAAGATTTTAGCACAATACTTGTAGCCATAAGAAAAGGTAAAAGATTTAAATACCCTCCGGAAAATCACATTCAAATGGCAATAAATCCTAAGATGTACTATATGGGAGCAAGTTATAATATAACAACAAAAACACTTTATGTTGCATATGGAAAAAAATATAATTCAAATTACGATATTTATTCAATAAAAGAATTACCCAATGGAACATGGAGCTTACCCAAAAAATTACCTCCAGAAATTAATACTCCTTACGATGAAGCATATCCAATAATAAATGCAACAGATGATACGTTATATTTTGCTTCAAAAGGACACAATTCAATGGGAGGATATGATATTTTTTACAGTGTACGTAGAAACGGCAAATGGGGAAAAGCAATAAATTTAGGGTACCCTATAAATTCTACTTTTGATGATTACTCTATCGTTTTCACGTACTATCATAAATATGCATTTCTAGCTGCAAATAGAAGCGAAGGTTATGGCGGTAAAGATATTTATAAAGTAACATTCGAAGATAAAGATGGACCACTAGTATTACTAAAAGGTTTTGTTTTTGTGAAAGACGATACCGGTGAGGTGGAATTTAAAGATCACCCTGACGATTTTAATGTAATGGTGAAAAGCAGTACAGGAAATGTGGTCGCCAAATATATGTTACAAAAAAATAAAAATAAATTTATTGCTATTTTACCTCCGGGT
>JALTDM010000340.1 GCA_027074135.1 Bacteroidales bacterium | reverse complement strand
TGCCTGTCAGGATGCGTGCTACTGCTGGAACTATTGTTTGAAGAATTATTATTGGTGGAGCTTGATGAGGTTCCGCAGCCTGCAAAAATTGGTACAACTAATAAAAGTATAACCAACAAAATTAAAATTTTCCTTTTCATTTATTTACTCCTTCCATAAATTTTTCTTGTTAATTATAATAGATTTATAGAGGCGGTCAAGTAAATCTTTTGACCAAGGTTCCGTTTTCTTAGGTGCGAAAACTATTGTGCACTCCTATTAATCTATCCGGGCCAAATTTTATTGCTTGTTCTACTAAAAATATTTGCTCTATAATGTCGGAAGTAACCTGGAAGTGAGTTGAGTTTTACGGAAGATTCTGTTTATAAAATGAGCGATTGCATCTGCCAATGCGAATTTTCCCGTGCAGGGGATGCCCTAAATGTGTTACTAAAGATACAACTGATAGCTCTATAATCTTACTTTCCTTTAATGACTTTTTCCATATTTTTTATTGTTTCATCCTTTTCGGAATTCAAACCTATTTTTGTTTTTGAGTATGTATTTTATTTCATCCTCTTTGGTTTTTACCTTGCCTTTTATTTTCTGCGCAATTAGCTCGTCAAATATCTTTGAAAACTGTTTTCCTTCGTTAAGTCCAATTTCCTTTAATTCGCTGCCTGTTAGCTCGGCTTTAGTGTAACGTAAATTTGTTAGGTAATCGATAAGTCGCTTTCTGGTTCTCCTTTCTGCGTATGCAGCATATCCTATAATAAATGGTTCATGTATTTTTCTTAGTGCAAAAAATAATTCAACATTATCCATAATTTTTATCCGTTTTGAAAATTTTTTGAAAATTCTTTCTGCCAAAACTAAGTTAGATATAGCCTTACTTTTTATTGAAAGATAGTTAAGCCTTTCTGAAATTTCTTTTTCTTTTTTGCCGAACAATAAAACAAATAAATATACATAAAGCCTGTTTGTGCCAAAAGTTCTAATTAGTTCTTCTGTTGATAAAATTGCTGTTTTTCTTTTGCTTGAAAGCCTCTTTATTCCTAAAAATTCATACAGTACTCCTCTGTTTGCCATATTTATAATTGCGGTCGGAGTATACTCTGCTGATAGCAGCTCTAACAGTTCGCCGATAATCCTCTGCGATTTTTTTACTTTTAGCGTGTGTAAATTTACTGCATTTAGAAAAAGCTGTTTTGTGTCCCTTGAAAGTTTAAATCCGAACCTTGATTCATATTTGATTGCCCTAAGCAAACGGGAAGGGTCTTCTATGAACGACAGGCTATCCAACACTCTAATATTTTTCTTTTTTAAATCGGTAAACCCGTTAAAAAAGTCAAACAACCTTCCAAAATCATTTTTGTTTAAGGAAACTGCCAATGCGTTAATGGTAAAATCTCTTCTTTTTAGGTCATCTTTAAGAGATGCAATCTCTACTTTTGG
>JALTDM010000339.1 GCA_027074135.1 Bacteroidales bacterium | reverse complement strand
CATATTTGTGTGCAACTCCTGTTTTGATTGACAGCGAGCCGGAGACCTGGAATATTTCACCTGAATTGTTGGAAGAAGCTATAAAAGACAGAATTAAAAAAGGTAAAAAGCCGAAAGCGCTTATTGTGGTTCACTTGTATGGTATGCCTGCAAAAATGGATGAAATTTTGAAAGTTGCGAACAGATATGAAATAACTGTAATAGAGGATGCGGCAGAAGCCCTGGGAAGTAAGTATAACGGTAGATATTGCGGCACTTTTGGAAAGTATGGAATATTATCATTTAACGGTAACAAAATAATAACTACGTCCGGTGGCGGTGCTTTGATTGGGAGTGAAGAAGATATGAAAAAGGCACGTTTTTTAGCCACACAAGCACGTGATGATGCACCGTATTATCAACATTCGCAGATAGGTTTTAATTATAGGATGAGTAATGTTGTGGCAGGAATAGGTCGTGGGCAATTAAAAGTTTTAGATGATAGAATATTGTTAAAAAGGATAATAAATAATTGGTATCGGGAAATATTTTCAGGAGTAAGTGGTTTGAGATTTTTAACAGAGCCGTCAAGTAAGTATTTTTCTAATTATTGGCTTACAACTATACTTATAGATAAAAATAAGGTGGGTTTTTCTGCGGAGGATTTAAGATTGGCTTTTGCAGAAGATAATATCGAGAGTCGTCCGTTGTGGAAACCTATGCATTTGCAACCTGTATTCAAGAATGTACCTCGATATTTAAATGGTGTGTCTGAAAGTTTATTTGATAACGGGATCTGTCTTCCAAGTAGTACAAATATGACGGAAGAAGAAAGGATTAGGGTAGAAACAATAATAAGAAAACTATTGTCTCAATAAACTTTGGACAATAATATCCGAAGCATTACCTTTGCCGTAAAGTTCTATGTTGAATTCAGGTTTGTTTTTCCAAAATTTATGATAAGAAGTTATTATTTTGTCGTAATCTGCTCCTGCCAAAGTATTAAAACCATTAATTACCAGTTCTACCCATTCTGTTTCATCTCTAAGGGTAATACAAGGCTTTTCAAAGAAAAAAGCTTCTTTTTGTAAGCCGCCGCTGTCAGTCATTATCAGTTCTGAATGGGTTATTAGCCAAATCATTTCCAAATATCCTACCGGATCAATCAGCATTATGTTTGATGGTGTGATATTTGACGATTCTAATTTTTTTCTTGTGCGAGGATGAATTGGCAATACTACTTTAGTCTCTTTGGAGATGGTTTCCAAAGCATTAAAAATACTTTTTAATCTTTTAATATCATCGGTGTTTTCTTGTCTGTGTACAGTGGCTAGTATAAATTTAGCAGGTAAATTTACATTGGGCTTTCTGGCTTTTGTTTTGTAAAAAAGTGCGGCATCATACATTACATCGCCGTTTTTGATTATAGTTGCAGGAAAGTTATCAAAGCCTTCGTTCCTAAGGTTTTTTATGGCTGTGTCAGTAGGGCAAAACAGAATGTCGCTAATCCTGTCGGTGAGAATTCTGTTTATTTCTTCCGGCATATCCATATTGAATGAGCGTAAACCTGCTTCTACATGTGCTACTTTAATATGTAGTTTTTTTGCTGTCAAAGCTCCGGCTATTGTAGAATTGGTATCGCCATAAACTAGTACAAAATCAGGTTTTTCTTTTAATATGATTTTTTCAAGTCCCTCCAACATTCTACCTGTCATTGCTCCATGGGAAAGGCTGTTTATTTCCAGATTATAATCAGGTTTAGGTATAGACATTTCTTCAAAGAAAATGTCGCTCATGTTTTTGTCGAAGTGCTGTCCTGTATGAACTATAATCTCTTTTATCCTGCTTGTTTTTTTGAATACTCGCGATACTGCAGCAGCTTTAATAAATTGAGGTCTAGCTCCTATTATGGTAAAAATCTTCATCTTTTTGTGTCAAAATAAAAGCAAAAAAAAAGACTGTCTATCGGACAGTCTTTTTTTAGAAAAATCGAAAACGATTATTCAGCATTTTCGTTAGTTTCTTTTGTAGCTGTAGAGTCAGTAGTAGCTGCTGTTGAATCAGTAGTAGTTGCTGTTGAATCTTTTACTTCTTCATTGTTTTCTTGAGTAGCTTCTTCTACAGCTTCATTTGCTTCATTTTCTACTGCTTCAGTTTTAGTTGAGTCAGAGTTTTCCTTATTGTTTGCGTTTTCTCCACCGTTGCAAGAATACAATGCTGTAAAACCGAAAACTGCAACTGCCATTAATGCTAATCTTACTTTTTTCATTTTTTTAGATTTTTGTTAAAATTTCGCTTACAAAGGTATAATTTTTTTTTTAGACAAATTAAATTTTATTAAAAATTGAAAAAAACAATATGGTTGTCATACTAAGAGCTTAAATTTTTAGTTTAATAACCATTTTATGTCGTTTAATAAATTAAAATACAGCATTACCAAGGTACCTATTTTTTTATTATCTTTGCAAAAAAAAATGAGACATTGCTTATGAAAAAGAAAAAAAAAGAAGACATTAAAGTTCTTTTTATTTTTCAGGAAATATCTCCTTTCGTAAAAGAAACAGACAGAGCCTTGCTTGGTCATATGCTTCCACGTAAAATTCAAGAAAAAGGCGGAGAAATCAGAACTTTTATGCCATCTTACGGTATTATTAACGAAAGAAAGAATCAGTTACATGAAGTTATAAGGTTATCAGGCACAAATATTGTAATTAATGATAATGATAATCCTCTTATAATTAAGGTGTCTTCTATACCTCTTGCAAGAATGCAAATTTATTTTATAGATAATGAAGATTATTTTGTAAATAGGTCTATTCTTCGTGATGATGCAGGAAATTTTTATGAAGATAACGATGAAAGAGCTATTTTCTTTACAAAAGGAGTTTTGGAAACAGTAAAAAAATTGAGATGGATTCCCGATATTATACATATTAGCGGGTGGATAGGTCATTTATTCCCTCTTTACATAAAGCAGGTGTATAAAGATGAGCCTTATTTCCAAAATGCAAAGATTGTTTACTCTTTATATAATGATAAATTTGACGGAGAACTAAATAAAAGATATAAGGACAAATTAAAATTTGATAACATTCCAGCATCAACTCTTAAAATACTTTCACCTCCTAATTATGTTAATACAATTAAACTTGCGTTGAATTTTTCAGATGGAGTGTCTTTTATGGATGACAATGTTGATGATGAAATAGTAAAATATATAGAAAAGTTAAAAATACCCTCACTGGGTAAAGCTGATATAAACACGGAAGATTATGCGGAAAAATATCTTGAATTCTACAAGAAACTTCTTTCTACTGAATATATTCAGGCTTAGTTTGTTATTATTCGTTTTTGCACAACTTTTGTGGGGTTGCAAAAAGGGTGACGGGACATTTGGATTGAGCGTTTATAATGGAGATGTTTTAGATGCAGATGTATACACTTTTAATAATTTAGACGTTTATCCTTATCAAGATGATTCTGTGTCTACAGACGAGAGATCCAAGATACTTTTGGGATCTTATTATGATCCTGTTTTTGGTAATGTGAAAGCAGAATTTGCAGCTCAGTTTTTGTTAAATTCTTTTAATGTGAATTTTGGCAATAATCCACAAGCGGATTCTGTAAAATTAAGATTGAAATGTGTCGGGTATTACGGTACAGATACTACTACAATTCAAACTTTTAAGGTGTACAAACTTACACAACCTTTAGTTCGAGATAGTGTATATTATTCTAATACTGATATTTCAACTATAGTTGATTTGTCAGCTCCTATAGCAGAATATACGGTTTCATTTAATCCTAATAGTGGGTATCTTGAAATACCTTTACCTGTAGAACTCGGGAATGAATTATTGGGTGATACATCTATTTATTCAAACAATGAAGTTTTTACACAGTCTTTTAAGGGATTATATGTTGAAGCAGAAGATATAAGTTCCGGAGGTGCTGTCTATTATTTTTCTCCATTGGCTGAAGATGGAATTGTAATGACGGTATATTTTCATAACGATTCTTTAGACTCGCTTAATTATAATTATTATGTGACACAGCAGTCGTCTTATTTCAATTTATTTTATCATAATTATGCCGGTACAGAAGTGGAAACATATTTACAAGATAGTGTGGTAAGCGGGAATTTTGCATATGTTCAAGCTGCTGCCGGAGTTAAATCAATAGTAGATTTATCGCCTTTGCTTTCGTTTCGTGATAGTGGTGTGGTTGGTATAAACAAAGCTGAATTAATATTAGATGTGGATACAATTCAAAATAACGGATTAGAGCCCCCTGAAAGATTATTGTTGGAAATAATGGATAATAATAATAGTTTTGATCCTCCTTATGACTATTGGATGAATGATTACTATTTTAATGGGTATTATGATAAAACAAAAGGTCTGTATAAATTTGTAATTACTCAATATGCACAAGAATTACTCAAAGGAATTCAAACTAGTACAAAACTTAAAATTTTCCCAGAAGCAACAAAAACAATTGCCCGAAGGGTTGTTCTTAAAAAAGAATTTAAGTTAAAGGTTGTTTATACAAAATTCTAAAAAGATTAAGGATTATGTGTGGTATTGTAGGTTATATAGGAAATAAAGAAGCATATCCTATGTTGATAAATGGTTTAAAGAGACTTGAATATAGGGGTTATGATTCTGCCGGGATAGCACTTATTGACGGTACTCCCAAATCTTATAAAAAGAAAGGGAAAGTTTCGGATCTTGAAAATTTTGTAAAAGGTAAAGATGTTTCTGGAACAATTGGAATCGCGCATACCAGATGGGCAACTCATGGAGAGCCCAATGATATAAATGCTCATCCACATACTTCAATGAAGGGTAAATTTATCATTATCCATAATGGTATTATAGAAAATTACAGTAAACTGAAAGATAAATTAGAAGCCAGAGGATATGTTTTCAAAACTGAGACAGATACTGAAGTTCTTGTAAATTTAATAGAATATATTTATTTGAAAGCACGAGAATCTGGTAGAGAACTTAGTGCTGCCGATTCTGTAATGTTGGCTTTGCATAAGGTTATCGGAACATATGGAATCCTTGTTTTATCTGTAGATGAACCTGATAAACTCATTGCTGCAAGAAATGGCAGCCCTTTGGTTATTGGTGTTGGGAAAAATGAATACTTTTTTGCTTCTGATGCAACACCTATTGTGGAACATACCAAAAGTGTTATTTACATGAATGATGGTGATTTTGCCGTCGTAACCAAAGATAATTTCAATCTAAAGACAATTTCAAACGATCCTGTTGAGCCTGAAATAAAAAAATTGGACATAGATATTGCTTCTATTGAAAAGGGCGGATATGACCACTTTATGCTTAAAGAAATATTCGAACAACCTCAATCAATAAAAGATACATTTAGGGGAAGGGTTTCTCTTGATTTGGATAATATTGTTTTGGGTGGATTACATACGGTAATGGATAAGTTAGTTGATGCCCAAAGAATTATAATTGTAGGTTGTGGTACATCTTGGCATGCAGGATTGGTTGGCGAGTACTTGATTGAGGAATATGCCAGAATTCCGGTAGAAGTGGAATACGGTTCGGAATTCAGATACAGAAATCCGATATTATATGATGATGATCTTGTAATTGCAATTAGTCAAAGTGGGGAAACTGCAGACACATTGGCTGCAATCCGTATGGCAAAGGAGAGAAATGTTACTGTTATTGGAATTTGTAATGTTGTAGGTTCCAGTATCCCTAGGGAAACGGATGCCGGCGTTTACACTCATGCAGGACCGGAAATAGGTGTCGCTTCAACAAAAGCATTTACTGCACAAGTTACGGTGCTTACAATGTTGGCTTATCTTTTGGGACATAAAAAAGGTGTTATCTCAAAATATGAGTTTAAAAATTTGCTTAAGGAGCTACATCAAATACCCGATAAAATTTCGGAAGTGCTTAAATCAAACGATTATATCTTGAAGGTAGCACAAAAATTTACCGAATCAACAAACTTTTTATATTTAGGTAGAGGAGTATTATTCCCTGTAGCATTGGAAGGCGCACTTAAATTAAAAGAAATTTCTTATATTCATGCAGAAGGATATCCTGCTGCAGAAATGAAGCACGGACCAATTGCACTTATTGACAAAAATATGCCTGTGGTGGTGATTGCCACAAAAGATAAATCTTACGAAAAAATTGTAAACAATATTCAAGAAATAAAGGCGCGAAACGGTATTGTAATTGCTGTGGTTACAAAAGGAGATACGACTATTGCCAGTATGGCGGATTATTTAATTGAAGTGCCTGAGACACATGATTCTTTAGCTCCATTGCTTACGGTGGTGCCGTTGCAGTTGTTGGCATATCATATTGCAGTATTGAGAGGTTGCAATGTAGATCAGCCTAGAAATCTTGCAAAATCGGTAACGGTAGAATAATGATCGATAGTAACATATACGTTATAATTGTTGCAGGGGGGAGCGGCAAAAGAATGTCATCTTCCCTGCCGAAACAATTCTTAATTGTTCACGATATTCCTATAATTATCCACACAATTCGTAAGTTTGATAAAGCATTGGACAACTATCAATTGATTGTAGTAATGAATTCTGAGTGGATAGGATATTGGGATGAGTTAGCTCAGAGATTTAATGTTAGGGAACATTCTGTTGTGGAAGGTGGTGCTGAGCGTTTTTTTTCGGTTAAAAATGCCATTAACTCAATAGGTAATATTTTAAATAACGATGTTGTCCTTATTCATGATGCAGTTCGACCTTTGGTTGATGAAGAAACAATACGTAATGTTGTAAAGCAGTCAAAGGAAAAAGGCAGTTCCATACCTGTTGTGCCTATTGCTCAAAGCTTGAGAGAGAAAACAGGTGAAGGAATTTCTTGTCCTGTTGACAGGAGCAAGTTTATTATTGTTCAAACACCGCAAGGTTTTAATCTGGCAAAAATAAAGGATGCATATAACTTTGATTATCAAAGAGACTTTACCGATGATGCTACTGTTTTTGAAGCAGCAGGATATGAATTGTTTTATACTGAAGGTAAATCTTTTAACTTGAAAATTACTTATCCCGAAGATATCTTGCTTTCAGGATGTTTGCTCGGCAAGTGATGTTGGTATAATCAGATATAAAAAAAAGACTTACTTTTGTAATTCATTAAATCTTAAAATAATGGCTGACGAAAAATTAAGAGTAGCTGTTTCTCATGGGGATATAAACGGCATAAGTTACGAAGTAATGCTTAAAACTTTTGCTGATAACAGGATAACAGAAATTTGTACACCTATAATTTACGGTTCTGCAAAAGTAGCTGCTTACCACAGAAAAAATATTGGGTTGCAGAATTTTAGTTTCAATCAAGTTTTGTCTGCAGAAAAAATAAATCCTAAAAGACCAAATCTTGTAAACTGCGTTGATGGAAATATTAAGGTTGAATTAGGTCAAATAACAAAAATAGCCGGTGAAGCAGCAATTCGTTCTTTGGAATGTGCTCTTACCGACATCTTGGAAGGTAAAGCTGATGTTTTGGTAACAGCTCCTATAAATAAGCATAGTCTTTATTCTGATAAGTTCCCCTTTAAGGGACATACCGACTTTTTGAGAAGTTATTTTAATGTGAAAAATGTGCTTATGTTTATGATAAGCGAAAATATAAAAGTTGGTGTTGTTACTGGACATATTCCACTCTCCAGCGTTGTTGAAAAGATAAATTCAGACCTTGTATATGAAAAGATAAAGTTGATGAACAACAGCCTGAAGATGGATTTTAATATTAGAAAGCCTAAAATTGCTGTTCTTGGATTAAATCCACATGCAGGAGATAACGGATTGTTAGGAGAAGAAGAAAAATACATAATAGCACCTGCAATTAAACATGCCTTCGAGGAAGGAATAAAAGTTTTCGGTCCTTATCCTGCCGACAGCTTTTTCGGTGCCGGACATTATAAAAAATTTGATGCTACACTCGCTATGTATCATGATCAAGGACTTATACCTTTTAAAACATTAAGTTTTGGTCAAGGAGTAAATTATACTGCAGGATTACCTATTGTAAGAACATCTCCCGATCATGGTGTCGGATATGATATTGTTGGTGATAATAAGTCCAATTCAGATTCTTTTAGAAATGCTATTTATTTGGCAATTGACATTTATCGCAACAGAAAGTTGAATATTGAATTAAGATCGAGTGCCTTGAAGAAGAACTTAGATCAAGTAAATAAAGCAACAGAAGATGAAAATATCAATCTGGAGCAAATTCAGGAAGAAGATGATGGCATCATAATTTAAGACTTTGCTCCGGGGAATTGCTTAATGTAAATATCTTGTTGCGGGAAAGGTATTTGAATACCTGCGTCTTCGAAGTATTTGTAAATTGAATATCTCAAATCACTTTTTATATTTCTAACGGTAAAAGTTTCATTTGTCCAGAAATATATTCTGAAAATAAGTGCAGAGTCACCGAAGTCATGAAATCTTACAAATGGCTTGGGTTTGCTTGCAATTTTAGTATGTTCTCCGGCTACTTTTAATAAGATATTTGTTACTTTTTCCACATTGGAACCATAGGCAACACCTACTTCAACATAAAACCTGGTTTTTTCATCGATAGATGTCCAGTTTATAACATTTTCGCTTAAGAGTTTTGAGTTCGGAACAATTATAATTACCCCATCACGTGTTAAAACTTTTGAGGTTCTAAGTTTTATTTCTTTCACTGTTGCTACTGTATCATCACTCATCTGAACAACATCCCCGACTCTAACATTACCTTCGAACAATAAAAAAATACCCGAAACAATATCGTTGAAAATTTGTTGGATACCAAGACCCATACCTACTAATAATGCTGCAGATGAAGCAATAAGGTAATTTATATTTACACCTATAACCTCAAGGGTGGTTACAATTGAAATTACCCAAACCAAATATTTGGTAAGTATAAATATTGTTGCAATTGTCTTTTTATCATGTTTTTTTGCTAATCTGTAGAGGAATATTTTTTTTAATCCTCGTAAAAAAATAAGTGTAGCAGCAATAATGATTATTGCTAAAATTATTTGATATGGTGTAAGTATGTATTTCCCAACTTCTATTAAATGGTATCCTAAAATAGATTTCATATTCCATTACGATTTTATACAAAAATACAAAACTTATTAATAAAATATGTGGTTTCACTAAAACTAAAAAATTAACTTTGCGAAAAATATGTGGGTTATGCCTGATTTTGCCAGATTTACTTTGAAGAATGGATTGAAAGTTTTGATGTATATGGACGATACAACGCCGCTTATTTCATTGAATATTCTTTATAAAGTAGGCTCAAAGTACGAAAGTGAAAAAATGACGGGTTTTGCCCATTTATTTGAACATTTGATGTTTGGTGGCTCTATTCATATTCCTGATTATGACACTCCTCTTGAAATGGCAGGTGGTGAAAATAATGCTTTTACAAATCAAGATTTTACGGATTATTACCTTACTATTCCGGCAGCAAATATAGAAACAGCTTTGTGGCTAGAGTCGGACAGGATGCTTAGTTTGGCTTTTACGCCTAAAAGTTTGGAAGTGCAAAAAAAGGTTGTGATAGAAGAATTTAAAGAAAGATATTTGAACAAACCATATGGTGATTTGTATCATTTGCTTTATGATTTGGCATATAAAGTTCATCCGTATAAATGGCCTACCATTGGCAAAGATGTTTCTCATATAGAAAAAGCAACACTCGATGATGTAAAACATTTTTTCTATAAGCATTATGCTCCGAATAATGCAATAATGACAGTTGCCGGAAATTTAGATTACGGCAATATGAAAAAGTTGGTAGAAAAATGGTTTTCTGATATCCCTCGCAGAAACCTTGATGCTCATATTATACCGGAAGAACCTGTACAAAAAGAGGAAAGGCGTAAGGTTGTAAAACGGGACGTACCTTATTCAAAGTTAATGATTGCATATCATATGCCGGGACGTAGTGAAAAAAGTTTTTTTATTTACGATTTGATTTCGGATATTTTGGCAAATGGTAAATCTGCACGTTTTTTTAAGCGGTTGGTAAAGAAAGGAGATATTTTTCTAAAAGCAGATGCGTATGTAACGGGAAATATAGACAATGGTTTGTTTGTAATTGATACGATGATTAAAGACGGAGTAAATCCCGAAGATGCCGAAAAAGCAATTTATAAGGAACTCAACGAAATAATAGAAGGAAATTTTGATGAAAATGAAATGCAGAGAATGAAGAACAAATATGAGGCTTCTCATCAATTCGGATTGTATGAGTTGTCTTCAAAATCATTATATTTTTCTTATTATGAATTACTTGGTGATGCTTCGTTGATGGATAACGACCCTGAATATTATGCTGTTGTTACAAAAAATGAGGTGGTTAAAACAGCAAAGTCCTTGTTCGATTCGTCAAACAGAAATGTACTCTGGTATTTGAAAGCTTAGGTGTTAATACTCATCAAATGAATTTTGGTGTTTTCGCCTGTTGCCTCTCGGAGTGAATCCGGGATTAAAAAAGTCGTCAACATCAGGTTCTTGGTATTTATCAGGGCTTTTTTCCCATTCTTTTACTTCCTTGGTAAATTCTTCGTCAAGTTGTTCTTCGTTTACAGCGTGACCTCTATGGTATTCAATGGTTTTTACCAAATGACCTTTTTGATCATAAAATTCCCAGACTCCTTCTTTAAGTCCGTTTTTGTATGCACCTTTTACTTTTATGTGTCCGTTTGGCCAATAAGAAATGATAGGTCCGTCAAATGTACCGTATTTAAAGTACATGATTAAAGCTGTGTCTCCGTTGGGGAAAAATTGAACTTGTAAACCTTCTTTTTTCCCGTTAACAAAGTTTGCTTTTTCTGCGACACCGCCTTCGTGGAAATATGTTGTTTGCAGACCATTTTTAACGCCTTTGTCATAATTTATTTTTCTTAATAGCACTCCTTTGGTATTGTATATTTTCCATTCACCTTGTTTTTGTTTTATGTTTACGAGCTTGCCTTTTGCCAAAAGCTTACCATCGTCCCAGTAATATGTAGCATCACCTGTTCCTTTCCCTTCACTGTCATAAATAATTCTTGCAAATAATTGGCCGTTGTTGTAGTATCTTTTGAATTCACCTACCGGAATATCATTTTTGAAGTGTGCTTGATATTTTATCTTTCCGTTTGGATATTTTTTTTCCCAATAACCTTGTTTGAGACCGTTTATATCTATATAATTTTTTATTGTATCTCCTTTTTGACCAACATTTTGGGCAAATGTATTTGTTTGAAACAAAATGAAAAGAGTTGTTAGAGCAAACAGAAAATTTTTCATTCCGGAAATATTTTGAGCATAAAGTTACAAAAATGATTTAAAGAAGTGACAGAATATTTTCCAAAGCCATTCCTCTAGAGCCTTTCAATAAAATAAACGAGTTTTCTATTTTATTATTACTCAAGTAAGATTTTAACTCATTGGTTGATTTAAAAAATTGTACACAGGGAAACCTGTGCTTAAGTTCAAGAAAATGATTACCTACTGCTATTATTTTTAAATTTTCTGCTTGTGAATATGTTTTTAGAATTTCAAGATGCTCTTTGTAAGACTCTTTTCCGAGTTCGAGCATATCGCCAAGTATGGCAATCTTAGGCAAAGAAGTGGGATAAGAAATAAATGATTCCAATGATTTTGACATGCTTGTCGGGTTAGCATTGTACGCATCAAGTAGCACCAAATTGCTATCCTTTTTTATCAGTTGGCTTCTTTTGTTTTCGGGTGTGTAAGTTTCTATTTTTTCTTTAATTAATTCGTCGGATATGCCGAAAAATTTTCCTACGGCATAAGCAGACAAAATATTTTCTGCATTGAAATAACCTGCAAGGTTGGATTTTATGATGGTGCTTCCGGTGTCAATACCGGCAAAAAAATCAGAATGAATAATAGGTTTTGCCGAATAGGTGCAGTTGTTGTTATCCAAACCGTAAGTTATTTTGTTGCATTTGTATTTTTCAATGTTTATTACTCCGTTATTTGTGCAATTATAAAAGATTGTGCCGTTTTGTAAATTTATATAGTCGTAAAGTTCCATTTTGGTTTTTATCAAATTTTCTTGAGAGCCGAAAAATTCAAGGTGAGCTTTACCAATGTTAGTTATGAGACCGTATGCCGGGTTTGCTATCTCGCAAAGTTCTTTTATGTCACCCGGTTTGCTGGCTCCCATTTCCAATACTGCTATTTCGTGTTCGTTTTTTAATTTCAGGACGGTTAATGGCAATCCTATATGGTTGTTGAAATTCCCTTCTGTTCCAAAAACATTAAATTTAGCAGAAAGAACTGTTTTTACCAATTCTTTGGTTGTGGTTTTACCGTTTGTGCCGGTAATTGCAAAAATTTTGGTGTTTAAGCGTGATATATGGTATGCGGCAAGTACTTGTAAGGCTTGTAATGTATCCTCAACACAAAAATAGTGAATATCGTCTTTTTTATAATTGCAATTATCTATAACAGCTACAGCAGCTCCTTTTTTTACAGCATCTTCTGCAAACCTGTTTCCGTCAAACTTTTCTCCTTTCAGGGCAAAGAATATTTTACCTTTTCCTGTTTGTCTGCTATCTGTTGTAACACCCGATGATTTTATAAAATAACCGTATAATTTTTCTATTTTTGTCATGTGTAAAAATTATAAAAAAACATCAATAATAACGATGTCTTAAAAAAAAGATTATATTTGCAAAAATAGTATTTTTTAATAGAAAAAACATAAGCTTATGAAAATCAAATTGATATTCTCGGCAATTTTATTTTTGGCAGCATCTTTAATAGGTGTTAATCAATTTTTTAAAGGAAAGAAGTCAGATAATTCTTTGAAATATGTTCCCAGAACAGAAGTTTACGGCTTCGGTGGAGCATTGCAATGGTATGCCGATGTACACAGGAATGTCCAAACGGGACAAGTTGAAGCTTCTGATTACTTTAAAGCTTTGAAGGCTGTTGAAAAAATGCCTAGAACCAAAGCTACATTAGGTTGGAAGACTTTAGGACCAACAAATATTGGTGGTAGAACAAGAGCAATTTTGATTGATAAAAATAATCCTAATATTATTTATGCAGGAGGAGCTTCCGGAGGTTTATATAAATCTGATAATGGTGGTATGAGTTGGAAACAGATTGATGATGATAATATGTTAACAAGTGCAGCTGTTTCTTGTATTGCTCAAGGCCCTAATGGTGAAATATATGTTGGAACGGGTGAATATTTTGCTCAACCATCGGGAACAAATATAAACACCGGTATTTACGGACAAGGTATTTGGAAAAGTACTGATGGAGAAAATTTTGTACATTTAGCTTCCACGTGGGATACAACGGTTTATGAAGATAATTCATCCGGATGGAGAGCCGTAAATGCTTTAGCTGTAAGAAGTGACGGTAGAGTTTATGCTGCAACAATAGGAGGGTTGAAATATTCAGATGACGGTGGTCAAACATGGGAAAGTGTTGTTTCCAGTGTTGCTAAAGATGTTAAAATAGCTTCAAATGGTAAAGTTTTCGCAGTAGTTTCCTCCAGCGTAATTGCCTCTACTACCGGAGAAACAGGTTCTTTCAATGCTGTAAGTGGGCTGCCTTCTTCTGTAGGAAGAATGACAATTGCCATTTCTCCAAGTGACCCAAATTATGTATATATTCTCGCAGCAAATACAAATGGTTCTTTCAAAAATATTTATAAATCAACTGACGGAGGTGAGAGCTTCAATGCTATTTTTGATTATATTCCTACTGATTTTGATGTTTTCGGTTCTAACAATCAAGGTTGGTATGATAATATAATTGCTGTCTTTCCTGATAATCCTGAAAAAATACTTTTTGGCGGTGTAGATCTGTGGACTTATGATCCTGAAAATAATTACCGTAAAATAACAGCTTGGTATCTGTCTGAAGCAAATCCTAAATATGTACATGCCGATCAACATGCTATCGTTTTTCACCCTGGATATAATGGGACAACAAATAAAAAAGTTTATGTAGGCTGTGATGGAGGTCTTTTTTATAGTGAAGATGGAGCAGAAAATTGGACCAATAGAAATGAAGGATATGTAACTACACAATTTTACGGTTTAGGTATAAGCAATACAGATGCTGTTATTGGAGGAGCTCAAGATAATGGTTCAATTTATGTGAAAAGAAAAGGTTCTGTCCCTTCTACAGGATTTGAAATTACTGGTGGTGATGGTGGAGATGCTGAAATTTCGTTATTGCGTCCCGATGTCCTTATTACAACTATGTACTATGGACAAATTTTCAGAAGTGAAAGATACGGAGATGAAAGCCCCGATGCAGGAATGTATAGTAACTTTGTGACTTCATATCATAATATTGGTGTTTCTGGTGGAGGCGAACCTTTTGTAACAAGAATAGCTTTATGGGAATCTTTTAATGACCCTTACAGTATAGACAGTGTTACTTTTAAAGTTCCTGAAGAAGATACTCTTCATGTAGGAGATACTATATATGTGATGAGTAAAACAAAATACAGATATATTACTCATGTAATTACTTCTTCTGATGCTGGAAGTGACGGCGTAATGGTTCACGGAGATAGTCTTGTTTTTGTAGATCCTTATCAATCTATTTTAGCTGTTGGGTTGCGAAATGATGTATATGTAACTCGTCAAGCGCTTGATTTTAGTAAAAAACCTTGTGAATGGGGTAGAGTAATAGACGCTTCTACTTATGGCCTAAAAACTCCTTCTGCTCTTATTTGGAGTCCGGGTGGAGATGCATTATTTGTCGGAGATTATCAAGGAAATGTATTTAGAGTTACAGGGTTCCATACTGCAAGAACAAAAGATCAAATGAATTATCAAGATACAGCAAATTTTGCTCTTAATGTTACTAAAATAGCTTCTTTAGGTGGCTTCATAACTTCTATGTACATTGATTCTAAAGATACTAATAATTTGATTGTTACTATGGGGGGATATGGATCTTCGCATATTTATTATACAACGGATGCGTTTGGTAATTCTCCATCATTTGCTTCAAAACAAGGAAATTTACCTGATATGCCTGTTTATGCCAGTGTGATCAGATGGGATGATTCAAAGTATGTCCTTATTGGTACTGATTTTGGTGTGTTTATTACAACTGATATTACTGCTAATAATCCTTCTTGGGAAATTGCAAATACCGGAGATATGGGGTACGTGCCTGTTTTTGCACTTAAACAACAAATTTTAAAAAACTTCTGGTATAATAATATTTATCAAGGAGGAAACAGTGGTATACAAAATCAAGGAGTTATTTATGCAGCTTCACACGGTAGAGGATTTTTCAAACTGGAAGATTTTAGAGCACCTATTGTAAACAAACCTGTTGAATATGCACAAGTACATAATAATTTGAAAGTTTATCCAAATCCGGCAATTGCTGATGTAAATGTTGAGATAGAATCAAAAGCTTATAAGGCTGCAGCTATCAATGTTTATTCTTTGAGTGGTAAACTTGTTATTAAAAAGGATGTAAGGTTGAATAAGGGTGTAAATAGGTTTAATGTTGATGTGCGAGGCTTAACCGAGGGGATTTACCTAATTAAAGCTAATGGCAAGACTACGAAGTTTATAAAAAAATAGCTTATAACTGAAATGATTTATGCGGGGGCTGTCCAAAAAAAGGGCAGCCTTTTTTTATTTGCTAATTTGTAGTTATGCGTGTATTAA